>CAMGIP010000054.1 GCA_946056155.1 uncultured Mediterranea sp.
TGCTTGTTGGGTGACAGGAATACAAAAAATCCCCTGAAATTGCTGAATTTCAGGGGATTTCTAGAGAGGTAAGCTCTTCTGAGTGGTGTCACCAGGAATCGAACCGGGGACACAAGGATTTTCAGTCCTTTGCTCTACCAACTGAGCTATGACACCATTTTTTCTCGTTTGCGTGTGCAAAGGTAAGCAAAGATTTTGAATTATACAAACATTTCTGCAAGAAAAAACGCTGATAAATGGCTATATAGCTCATTATCAGCGTTTTTGTTATTGAAATATTTTTTATTCTTTTTCTTGCAGTGGGTTCCAGCCCTGTGCTTTGAGTTCAAATTCCTGTCCGTCGCGCGTGATGAGTGCACAGCCCAGCTCGGCTTTGGTGACGTGGCCTATGAGCCGTATGCCCTCCATCTGGGATACCTTCTCGTAGTCGGCAATAGGCACGGTGAAGAGTAGTTCGTAATCCTCACCGCCGTTGAGCGCACAGGTAGTGACATTCATGTTCAGCTCTTCGGCCATGACTGCTGTCTGGTAGTCAATGGGAATATGCTCCTCATAGACTCGGCATCCGACCTTACTCTGGGTGCAGATGTGGAGCAGTTCGGAGGAGAGTCCATCGCTCACGTCCATCATGGCCGTAGGCAGTACCTGCTCCTCGGCCAGTCGGCGGATGATGTCGCGGCGAGCCTGAGGCTTGAGCTGACGTTCCAACAGATACTCCTTGCCGGCAAAGTCGGGCTGAACCTCCTTGCCGGCTCCACTTAGTGCCACTTTCTCCCGTTCCAACAGCTGGAGGCCCATGTAGGCAGCTCCCAGGTCACCGCTCACACAGATGAGGTCGCTCTCCTTGGCTCCGTTGCGATAGACGATACGTTCGGGTTCGGCTTCACCCAGACAGGTGATGCTGATGGTCAGTCCGGTCATGGAGGAGGTGGTGTCTCCGCCCACGATATCTACACCGTAATCCTCGCAGGCGAGCCGGATACCTGCATACAACTCCTCCATATCCTCTACGCTGAAGCGCTTGGAGAGGCCGAGTGATACGGTGATCTGCGTCGGGGTGCCATTCATGGCATAGATGTCTGAGAAGTTGACCACTGCCGACTTGTAGCCCAAGTGTTTGAGCGGTACGTACGTCAGGTCGAAGTGTACCCCCTCCAGGAGCAGGTCCGTGGTGATGAGGGTCTGTTTGCCTGCGGGGCATGCGATGACGGCAGCATCATCGCCTATGCCGTAGCGGGTGGATGGCTGTTGCGGTTCGATGCCCTCGGTGAGATGGCGGATGAGGCCAAACTCACCCAATGTGCTTATTTCGGTACGCATGGGTCAAGAACGGTTGATAAGTTCGCGCATGATTTCCGTCATCCGGGGTTGTGCAGCATCCGCAGCCTTCTGCACCTCCTCGTGCGACACCTCTACAATCTTTCCCTCTACGCCCAGGTCGGTGATGACCGAAACGCCAAACACCTTGATACCACAGTGGTTGGCCACGATGACCTCGGGTACGGTGCTCATGCCCACGGCGTCAGCACCCAGGATGTGGAACAACTTATACTCGGCCGGTGTCTCAAAGGTAGGTCCTTGGGTGCCGATATAGACCCCGTGCTGAACCTTGATGCCCTTTTCGGCGGCAATGGCATCGGCCTTGCGGATGAGTTCCTTGTCGTAGGCTTCGCTCATGTCTGGGAAGCGGGGACCATAAGGGATATTCTTGCCGCGGAGCGGATGTTCCGGGAAGTAGTTGATGTGGTCGGTAATGATCATCAGGTCGCCGATTTCGAAGTTGGGGTTGGTGCCTCCGCTGGCGTTGGATACGAAGAGGGTCTTGATGCCCAGTTCGCGCATGACGCGTACGGGGAAGGTGACCTCCTTCATCGAGTAGCCCTCATAGTAGTGGAAGCGGCCCTGCATGGCCATGATATCCTTGTTGCCCAGTTTGCCGAAAATCAGTTTACCGCTATGCCCTTCCACGGTGGAGAGGGGGAAGTTGGGTATTTCGCTGTAGGGAATCTCCAGCTTCTCTGTGATTTCAGTGGCCAAACTGCCCAGTCCGGTGCCGAGGATAATGGCTGTCTCCGGATGGGTCTGCATCCTCTCTTTAATGTAGGCTGCAGTCTGTTGAATACGTTCTAACATAATGTATGATGTTTTGGTTGAATGATTCCTGTTTCTCTTGAAGTATCTCAATTTCGATGGGGAGCAGATAGATGTAGGGCTTGAGCTGTTCGTCCAGATCGGGGTGGTGGAGTAGTCGTGCCCCATCCTTCTCCGTTGTGATGAGGATGGGGTGGGATGCCTTGAGCTGGCGGAACCGTTCTCTTATCTGTGCCATGTCTCGTGCGCTGAAGGCGTGATGGTCGGCAAAGGTGATGACCTCTACCGGCACTCCGTAGCGGCTGACCTCGGCGATGAAAGGCTCGGGATGGGCAATGCCACTGAGCAGCAGCACAGCGTCAGCCCCTTCTGGTAAAGTCTGCTTTTCCCCTTCACCCTTATGAAGCATAACTTCTTCTGCTGCTTCATGCTGATTATTTATTTCCTTTCTATCCTTTCCCTCTTCTCCTCTATGAGGCATAACCTCTCCTTCAGCATGCTGATTATCTATTCCCCTTATCTCCTTGTAACCTTCCCTCTTGTGAAGCATAACCTCCCCTTCTTCATGCTGATTGTTGATTCCCCTTCTGTCCTTGTCACCTTCCCTCTTGGGAGGCATCACCTCTCCTTCAGTGTGGTAGGTCTCTTCCCCTTTTGGGATTGAGTTTGGGAAGAGGGGTGTGAGTGCTCCATAGCGGAGGCGGGAGAAGTAAATCTGCTGGTAGGGGTAGAGCTGTAGCTGTTTGCTGACCATCTTGTAGTCTATTGGTTTGAGATGGTCGGGACATTTGGTCACGATGACAATCTGTGCTCGGTCTTTTCCCTGGCAAGGTTCGCGCAGACGGCCGGCGGGAAGCACGGCATCGTCGCACCATAAGCGGTTGTACTCGGTGAGCAGAATGTAGAGTCCTGCCTTGACATAGCGATGCTGGAAGGCATCGTCGAGCAGAATCACCTCAGGGGTAGGGGAGAGTTGCAGCAGTTGGGCAATGCCTCGGCAGCGGTTGGCATCCACAGCTACGGTCACCTCAGGGAACTTCCGGCTCATCTGGAAAGGTTCGTCACCCAACTCCTCTGCCGTTCGTTCGGGTGAGGAGAGGAGGAAACCCTGGGTGCGTCGCTTATAGCCCCGGCTCAGCGTGGCAACGCGGAAACCGCTATCGCTGAGCAGTCGGATGAGGTACTCGGTGTGTGGTGTCTTGCCTGTACCCCCTACTGCCATATTGCCGATGCAGAGTATAGGTACAGGGAAACTCTTTGACCGGAGGTATCCCCAGTCAAAGAGTTTATTCCTTAGCTTGACTACCCCGGCATAGAGCCAGGAAAGGGGTAGGAGCCAGTGATTTATGATGCGATTATTTTTCAATAGCTTGCTGCACTTATAATCATTGTTCCTTCATAGCGTTGAGTCTGGGCAGTCACTCTTCTCTCCATGAATCAATGGATGTTCAGCTCAAAGGGGAGGCGGGCCTGAATCGGGTCAACACCCTCAAGCTGCTCCACGAAGCGTATCTGCTCCATCAGCGGACCGAAGGAGCTGCGTCCTAAGTAGCTGCGGATGAGGAGGTCGCCTATGTTGCCCTTGAGCAGTTGGTCCATGAAATTGCTCTTTTCCGGATAACTCATCACGGTGTATGCCTCTACGCCTGCCTTGTCAATGGCTATCTCCAATGCCTTGTCAATGCCGCCCAGCACATCCACCAGACCCAGCTCCAGCGCTTTGGCACCAGTCCATACCCGTCCCTGTGCGATGCCATCCATCGTAGCCTTGTCTATGCCGCGTCCTTCGGAGCATCGGGTGAGGAAGAGGTCGTAGCCGCGGTTGATGTACTGCTGCATTACCGCTTTCTCATCGGCATTCATGGGTCGGGAGATGTCACCGAAGTCAGAGAACCGGTTGGTCTTGACGGTGCTGGTATGGAGACCGATCTTGTCGTTCATCAGTTTGCTGGCATTGGGGAACATGCCGAAGATGCCGATGGATCCGGTGAGGGTGGTAGGCTCAGCCACGATGGTATCGGCGTTGCAGGAGATGTAGTAACCGCCCGATGCGGCATAGTCGCCCATAGACACGATGACCGGTTTCTTCTCCTTCAGCTGCTTCACGGCATACCAGATCTGTTCCGATCCGTAGGCACTTCCACCCGGAGAGTTCACGCGAAGTACTACAGCCTTTACATCCTCATCCTCCTCCAGCAGGCGCAGGTCTTTCACCACCTTGGCCGATTGGATGCCCTCATCGAAGGATGACGACGAGGAGTCATCGATACCCCCGAAGGCATAGTAGATGGCTATGATGTTGCCGCTCTTGTCGCGCGGTACACTCTTTTTCACGTTGATCATCGCCTGGAGGTCCAGTACGTGGAGTTTGTCATCCTCCTCTATTCCCACTAACTGTTTAAGGTACTTCTTCACATCACTCTTGTAGATGAGTGTATCAGCCAATCCCACCTTTACATTCTCTTCGGCCGTTTCGAAGAGCATCATGCGGTCGGCAGCCTGTTGGAGCTGCTCCACGGTGAGGTGACGGCTTTGCGCCACCGCGGCAGTCATCTCGTCCCAAATGGAGCCGATGTAGCACTCCACCTGTTCGCGGTTGGCATCGCTCATTTCATTGAGCATGTAGGGTTCCACGGCCGATTTGTAGGTGCCCACCTTGAACACCTGCATCTCCACGCCCACCTTCTCCAACAGGTCTTTGTAGAAGGTGCGTGTAGAGGCCACTCCCCTCCAGTCCACTCCTCCCTTGGGGTTGAGCATCACCTTGTCGGCTACGCTGGCCAGGTAGTACATTCCCTGCAGGTATTGGTCAGCATAGGCTACCACAAACTTGCCCGAGCTCTTGAAATCTTCGAGTGCGTTGCGAATCTCCTGGAGTGAGGCATGTCCGCACGCGAGCATATTGCATTGCAGGTAGATACCCTTGATCTTTTCGTTCTCCTTTGCCTTTCGGACGGAAGAGAGGATATCATCCAAGCCATAGCTGCTGAGTTCGTTGCGCTGCAACAGAAACTGGAGAGGCATCTCCTGGTTGCGCTCGTTGAGCGTACCGTTGAGATTGAGCATCATCACCGAGTTCTCTTCCACCTGTGTCTCCGATTCCGAAGCCGAAGCCATGCCAAAGAGAGTCAGCATACTGATGAAAAACAGGGCTATCGAGGCGAGTATCAGGCCCACCACGGTGGCCAATGTGTATTTCAAAAAGTCTTTCATATATATAAATAGGATTATAGTTTTGTTACTTGCTGAAGTGCAGCCTTCCATCTTCGTGGCAAAGATAGCAAAGCCGGATGGATTACCCAAATAATGCAGCCTTTTTCTTCATCAGTCGGTCGGGTAGGGGAATAATCACAGGAGCATACAAAAAAGTCCGGGTCAGTATCAGAACTGCCCGGACCCTCTTCTCTCTATCAAAGATACTGGTAGCGTTCGATGTTATAGCTCCTTTGAATGCGCTATCTGTCGGTTTGCCTAGTTTACTTGATATTTTCCGTAGCGTCGTATCCCTTCATGGTGGAGAGGTTGCACCCCTTGGACGAAACGCTGGACGACTCTCCTTCTTTGTTGAAGGTGATGACACGCTCTCCTTTACGGGCATCGTTTACCCGCAGCTGTATGCCTTTGGCTTCCGTTAAGGGAAGGGTCTGAAGGTTGTAGCAGACCAAGGCCGGCTGTGCCATTTGCAGTGTGTCTCCGTAGCTGTTGTAGCGATACTCCAGCTGGATATAGCCCTGGTCGTCCATTATCGGCTCATCGACCTTGTGTACCAAGCTGACGCGGTGTTTCTTCTCCTGCGGCAACTTCTGGGTAAACTGGATGTGGAGGTAGTCAGCTGAGATCCAGGCATCTTCTATGTAGGTGGGGTGGTTGGCATACTCCTCTTCATTCTCCTCCGTCAGCTCCTCCACTTGCTTCGTGAGGAAGGGTTGGATATACTCCGGTTTGATGGCGGCATCATAGCCGTCGAAGTTATCCCAAAGGGGGTTGAAGTAGAGGATGGCGCGTTGTCCCTCCTGCAGGATGAGGTTGGTGAATCCTCCGGCGGCTGGCCAGAGCGTACCCCAGGTGTCGCCCGTGTAGGTATAGAGCTGTGGGCTGTGCTTATGCACGGTGACCCAATCGGCGGCAAGGTCTCCGATGGAGTAGCCGTCGTTGTCGTCGCACGACTGGGTGAGCAGGGCAATGCCTGCCAAGAGTGTAATGATGTACTTTTTCATACGATGCTGAATAATTGAGTTCTACATTGGGGATTCTCTTGGGTGAATCCTGCTTTATAAACAACAACGTAGATGAAATCCTGCGTGGAATAAAGATTATTTAACGTCTGAAGCTGCTTTGAAAACGTTTGAACTGGGAGATAATCCTCTTTTTGCTATAAAAGCTTGGACAAGTAGATTATTTTTGCGAATCCTGCTTCGATGTCCGTCACGATCCTCCCTTGACCTACTGATTATCCCCAATCTGCCATTGAACAGATTCCGCAGGTATTCTGCAGACGGGGCGAAGGTAAAGTGGAGCTAAAGCGAAGGTAGAGCGAAGGAGGAGCGAAGGAGAGGTGGAGGAAGAGCGAAGTCATAGGTTCTCCCCTTTCCCACAAAGCGGGTGAAAAGCTGTTTTTTGTACTTCCTAACTGAAAAAAGGGGAGATTTCATTTGCCAGTTTGTCAATAAAACCCTTACTTTGCACCACCCTATGGCAATTTTCCCTACGGGAGAAGATACTTAGGGTGGTGAATGTTCTACTACGGAAGAATCTATAGATACGCGAATTCGGCAGTTTATGGAAAGAGAAAACAGACATACATCCAAGCGGCGAGAAGGCCTTACCAAGGGCGAATTGCAATCGTTTTGGTGGAGCACAATGAGCGATTCGTTGGCCCGCTATTTGGAGGAAGATAGCTCTGATGCGAATATCAACCTTCTGCTTGAAGAGGTCAGACAGTTCTTCGATGCACAATCTGTGCACATCTGCGAGCTGGATGCCACCCCCTCCTGTCTTACATGTACCTTTGCCAGCAAAATCAATAAGGTGAACCATCCCACCCCCTCGGGGTGCCGCTGTGACTATCCCAAGCTGGTGAACAGGCTTCGCAAGGGGGATGTGGTAGAGATTGATGTCCGCCAGAAGGGGGAGTCGCGCGATTTGGACGAGACGCTCTATGCCCACCTGTCCGACCACGGCATCTCACGGATGCTGGCCTTCCCACTCCGACTCCACCATCGGCTGCTGGGCTTCGTAGGGGTGGATTTGTCCGATAGCTTATCACCGGAAGATAGCATGCTGTTGGCCTCTGAGGAGAATCTTCAGGGCATGAAGACCTTAGTGCGCTTGCTTAGCGTCTGCATAGAGCTTCGCCGGAAAGAACGTGAAGCCGAACGGCGTCGGAGCGATCTGGAAACCCTCTTCTCCTACATGCCGTTGGGCTATCTTCAGCTGCGGATTTTGCGCGATGCGGAGGGGAAGATCGTTGACTTCTACGTGGCGGATGCCAACCACAGACTGGCTGAACTGACCGGTAAGCCGCTTGACTCCTTCCTCCACCGCCGAGGCTCGGAGTTCAACATTAGCATGCAGCGGACCATTTCTTTTATCAACGATTTGCAGGACGATGGCTGCTACCGTACCTTCTCCCACACCTTCCCTGACTCCGAACGGCTCTGTCAAGCTGTTTTCTATTCAACCAATTCGGATAAAGTGGTAGGACTCTTCTTGGATATGACCGAGTTTGTCCGCACCCGCAACGCCTTGGACCGCAGCGAATTGCTCTTCAAGCAGATTTTCGATAATATCTCTGCGGGCGTGGAGATATACGATACCGACGGACGTCTCATTGACATCAACCCCAAAGATATGGAAATCTTTGGCGTGAAGGATAAAACCAACGTGATGGGACTCTCGCTCTTTGAGAATCCCAACATCCCTGAACAGGTGCTCCAGCAGATTCGGCAGCAGGATATCGTGGACTTCTTTACCGACTACTCCTTCAAGAAATTGGAGGGCTACTACGACAGCACGCGCGAGCACTCCATCAATCTCCATACCCGCATGAGCAAGATGTATAACAGCAGCTGCAACCATTGCGGATATATGCTCATCTCCATGGACAACACCGAACAGGTGGATGCCCTGAAGCGGGTCAACGACTTTGAACATTTCTTCCTGCTCATCTCCGACTATGCCAAGGTGGGCTATGCCAAATACAACCTGCTCAACATGGAGGGGTATGCCATACAGCAATGGTTCCGAAACCTCGGAGAGGAGGGCATACTGCCGCTCAACCAGGTGGCCGGCATCTATCCCAAGATGCACCCTGAAGACCGCGACCTCATCCACCAGTTTCTGGAACTGGTTAAGAAAGGCGAGGCTTCATCGTTTAGCAAGGAGGTGCGTATAGAAAGGCCCGGCTCTAAAGGAGAGTGGAACTGGGTACATGCGCATGTGGTGGTCAACAGCTATCAGCCAGAAAAAGGGGTGATTGAAATCATCTGTGTCAATTACGACATCACCCCACTGAAGGAGACCGAACGTAAACTGATAGAAGCCAAGGAGCATGCTGAGGAGGCAGACCGTCTCAAGTCGGCCTTCTTGGCCAATATGAGTCACGAGATACGTACACCGCTCAATGCCATCGTGGGCTTCTCCAGCCTGATGAGCGAGGCCACAGACAAGGAGGAGATGAAGCAATTTCAGAACATCATCGAGGAGAATACCAACCTGCTGTTGCAACTCATCTCCGATGTGCTCGACATCTCCAAAATTGAGGCAGGTACGCTGGAGTTCTACCCCCAGCAGGTGGATATGGAGGGGCTCTGTCAGGATGTGGTCAACAGCTTGGCAGACAAGACCAAACCAGGGGTGAAACTCATCTTCGAGAGCGCAGGCAAGGAGTGTCAGTTGGTGAGCGATCCCAACCGCATCCGTCAGGTGCTGAACAATTTCATCGGCAACGCCATCAAGTTTACCTCGGTTGGTTCTATCCGCTTAGGCTATACGAAGCCCGATGAGGCCCACCTCCGCTGCTACGTCTCCGACACCGGCATAGGTATCGATAAGGAGCATCAGGAGAGCATCTTCGAACGCTTCGTTAAGGTCAACTCCTTCATCCAAGGTACGGGTCTCGGTCTGTCCATCTGCAAGAACATCATCGAACAGCTGGGAGGCGAGGTTGGAGTGGAGAGCGAGATGGAGAAGGGATCTACCTTCTGGTTTACCCTTCCGATTGCCAATGTGAAATGAATAAACAAGTAAGGTGACATGGAGAAAATGGAACTCTATATCCTGGGTTGTGGGTCGGCATTGCCAACGACCCGACATAACCCTTCGGCACAGGTGCTCAACGTGCGGGACAAACTCTTTATGATTGATTGCGGAGAGGGCACTCAACAGCAGATGCGCAAGGCCAAACTCAAATTCTCCCGGTTAGGACATATCTTCATTTCTCACTTGCACGGAGACCATTGCTTCGGCCTTTTCGGTCTCATCTCTACCTTCATCCTGCTGGGGCGCACGGCCGACCTGCATATCCATGCTCCTGCCGGACTGGAGGAGCTGATGACTCCGATGCTCCGCTTCTTCTGTGGGCAGATGACCTACCAGGTCTGTTTTCATCCCTTCGACACCCGTTGCCCCTCCGTCATCTACGAAGACCGGTCGCTCACCGTCACCACCATCCCGTTACGCCACCGAATGCCCTGTTGCGGCTTCCTTTTTGCCGAGAAGCCGGGCCTTTACCATATCCGTCGCGACATGGTGGACTTCTACCAGGTGCCTGTGTATGAGCTGAACCGCATCAAGCAGGGGCAGGATTATGTTACTCCCGAGGGGGAAGTAATTCCTTATACTCGCCTTACTACGCCCGCCGAACCTTCACGCAGTTACGCTTACTGCAGCGACACCATGCCGTTGGAGAGCGTTGTCCAACAGGTTCAGGGGGTAGATCTGCTCTATCATGAGGCCACCTTTGCCGATGAGGAGAGCGTCAGAGCCGGTGAAACCCTGCACTCCACCGCCTCTCAGGCAGCCGATATAGCCCGCCGTGCTGGGGTGGGACAGCTGATTATCGGGCACTATTCGGCCCGGTATGAAGATGAGACCCCGCTGTTGGAGCAGGCCAAGGCAATCTTTGAGCCGGTGCAGTTGGCTCAGGAGGGCCTGATGGTGGAGATTAAACCTTCTTCACCTTCAGGTGTCCAAACATCAGACGAATGAGTAATGAGAAGAGACTCGGCTGACGAAGTCATGCCAGTTGAACAGCTCTCCTTACCTATATATATTATTGCATACCAAGAGCCGTTAAGGATGAACCATCGAGAAGAACCATACAATGAGAGCAAGGTACTTGCCCTGTTGCAAAACCCAGACACCAGTCGTGAGGGCTTTGAGCAGGTAGTGAGGCATTATGGACGTCCCCTTTACTGGCAGATACGCCGTATGGTGTGGAGCCATGATGATGCTGACGACCTGTTGCAGAACACCTTCATCAAGGCATGGACCAGCCTCTCGCTCTTCCGTGGTGAGGCCCGTCTCTCTACCTGGCTCTACCGCATAGCCTTCAATGAGTGCCTCAACTTCCTGAGCCGTCGCCGCGAAACGCTCTCCATGGATGATGAGGCGGTGAGAAACAGCGTGATGCAGCAGCTCGATGATGACCCTTGGTTCGATGGAGATCAGGCGGAGCGTCTGCTACAGGAAGCACTGCTCACCCTGCCCGAGAAGCAGCGAATGGTCTTCAATCTTCGCTACTACGATGAGATGAAGTACGAGCAGATGAGTGAGATTTTCGGCACCTCGGTCGGTGCCTTGAAGGCATCTTACCACCATGCGAGCAAGAAGGTTGAACAATTTTTCAAGGAAAGCGACCTTACTTTTTAAACCCGAGGTGTCTGGCGGTGTCAAAAAGGTGGAGGGTTCCATGAAGTGAGCAACGGCACCTTGCCTCCCTAAGATGAGTAACAGCGCCTTGAAGAGGAACAGAGAGATTTTGAATATAAAATGAGATTATTAAGAAGTCATAAGAGGAAAATGGTTATGATGAACGAAGATAGCAAACGAAAAGGTATGGATCGGCGCGCGGGATTCCGTCTGCCCGATGATTACTTCGACAAGCTCCCCGAACGGGTCATGCAGCAGTTGCCCACGCAGCAGCCTGTTCCCCTCTTTGAACCGGAGGAGCCCACGATGTGGCAGCGTGTAAGGCCATGGCTCTATATGGCCGCCCTTTTTGCCGGAGCCGCCTTCTTCATCCGCGTGGCACAGCCCTCGGCCGAAGAGAAAGCGGAGGCTTTGGCTCGCGAGGAGGTGGAGAGCCAGGAGGTGCAGTATATCGGTACCGTGCTGGAGGGCGCCATGATGGACGACTATTCGCTCTACGTCTATCTGGAGGATGGAGAGCATTACTGATGGTTCGCCCTCGGCGAATAGACATGAATCACAGATTATTGGGAAAACTGAAAATTTTGTAAGATGATACGTATGAAAAGATGGATAATTGCTTTATGGATGGTGGCGCTCTGTGCAACAGAGTCAGCAGCAGCCTGCTCCTTGTGTCATGGCTCAGATGGTACCCAGCAACGCCTTACACCAGAGGAGTTCAGAGCCAAGCAGCGGGAGTTTATCACCCAATGTGCCTCGCTCACACCCGAGGAGGCCGATGCCTTCTTCTCCCTCTACTTTGAACTGCAGGACCGGAAAAAGGAGTTGAACGATGTGGTGTTGAAACTGATGAAAAGGGGTGAAAGAGCTGAGACCACAGAGAAGCAGTATGAAGAGATGATGGAGACCATGTATGACACTCGCATAGCAGTGGATCGCTTGGAAAAGACCTATTACGAGAAGTTTAAGAAGATACTCTCCTTCAAGAAAATCTTCATGGTGCAGCGTGCCGAGATGCGCTTCCATCGCGAAGTGCTGAAGAATTTCGGACAGAAGAATAGGCAAGGCAAACCAGGCAATCCGGGAAGACCCAAAAAAGAAAAATAATCCGACAGCCAAAGTGGCCCCAACAGCCCTGACATAGAGCACCTGTGACGTCAGGGATGCCATCGGTCCAACCCCAGTCACCGATTTGTGGGTTGACTCGTCAACTCGATTATTCATCAACAGCATAAATACTCAGAACCGTGGATCCACTGAAAATCATCGACATATACTATCCCCAAGCCAACCAGCTCAAGGAGATACTCCTTGTACACAGCCGTTCGGTGGCCGACAAAGCCTGTCAGCTGGCCGACCTTCATCCCGAGCTAAAGCTCGACCGTGACTTTATCTACGAAGCCTCCATGCTCCACGACATCGGCATCTTTCTGACCGATGCCCCTGCTATCTACTGTTTTGGAGATAAACCCTACATCTGTCACGGCTCTCTTGGCGCAGCGCTTATGCGTAGTCAGGGGTTAGAACGTCATGCCCTGGTCTGTGAGCGTCATACCGGTGCCGGACTCTCGCTGGAGGAGATTGAGCGCCAGCAGTTGCCCGTGCCGCACAGGGAGATGGTGCCCGTCAGCCTTGAAGAGCAGCTGGTCTGCTTTGCCGACAAATTCTTCTCCAAGACCCACCTCGACCGCGAGAAAAGTGTGGAGAAGGCCCGCAAAAGCCTCGAAAAGTATGGCGCAGAAGGGGTGCAACGCTTCGATAAGTGGTGTCAACTCTTCTTATAGCAATGAAATTTTCCTTTAAAACCGTTGTTTACTCACATAAAATACGTACTTTTGCCCGTTCAAGTGCAAAATGTTCTCTTTATGTATCTGAAGTGACGCTCTGACCGTTGTAAGCGGGGAGCCTCGGATAGGTAAAGAGATGGATTTAGGATGTACTCAAACGGAAATTGATTATTGGAAACAAGAAAAAACATATCGCTATTGATGCTCTTATTCCTGGTGCTTGCCTCGGCAGGGGCCGTTGTCTCGCGACAGGGTAGGAGTATGGACCCTCGCTACCTTCCGCTTTGTGAAGATACGCTCCGTCAGGGTGCTCTCCGACAGGATATGTCCCCATCGGATCCAGCCCCTCAGGATACCCTTCTTGACGAGACGCGCTCTCAGGGACGTCTCTCCCGAAGAGACCCCATTGCACGACGTGCCCGCCGGGGTCGGGGTGAGAAGGAACAATCGGCATCACAGGCTGATACACTCTCTTCAGACTCCCTGCCGACCAAGAAAAAAGAGGCGCTCGATGCTCCCGTCACCTACGAAGCCAATGACTCCATCGTCTTTACTCAAACCGGCTATGGGCACCTCTACGGAGAAGGAAAGGTCAACTATCAGCAGATAGAGCTGACAGCCGATGTCATCAGCATGAACATGGACAGCAGCGTGGTGATAGCCCACGGCGTGGAGGACTCCATCGGCACCATCAAGGGACGCCCCGTCTTCAAGGATGGAGAGACTCCCTACGAGACCAACACCATTCGCTACAATTTCAAGAGCGGCAAGGGTGTCATCAGTAATGTGGTGAGCCAGCAGGGCGAGGGCTATGTGACAGGAAACAATGCCAAGAAGGGGGAGAACGATGAACTCTACATGCGCAACGGACGCTATACGACCTGCGACCATCACGAGCATCCCCACTTCTACATGCAGATGAGCTATGCCAAGGTGAGACCCAAAAAGAATGTCGTCACCGGACCTGCCTACCTCGTGGTGGAGGATGTGCCACTCCCCTTTGCCGTTCCCTTCTTCTTCTTCCCCTTCAGTAGCAGCTACCAGAGCGGATTCCTCATGCCTACCTATATGGATGACTCCAACCGCGGATTCGGCTTGACAGATGGCGGCTACTACTTTGCCATCAGCGACCAGATGGACCTGAAGGTAAGGGGAGATATCTTTACCAAGGGGTCGTGGGCACTCAATGCCGAGAGCAACTACGTGAAGCGTTACCGCCACTCGGGACTCCTGCAGATGAGTTATCAGGTGACCAAGACCGGTGACAAGGGACTCTCCGACTACTCTGTTTCCAAGGACTTTAAGGTGGTCTGGAGCCACCGTCAGGATCCTAAGGCCAACCCCAACTCCACCTTCTCGGCCAGCGTCAACTTCTCCAGCAGCAGTTACGAACGGCAGAACATCGGAAACCTCTACAACTCACAAGCGATGACGCAGAATACCAAGACCTCAAGCGTCAGCTACTCGCGCAGCTTCCCCGACCAGAACCTCACCATCTCGGCTACGGGCAACATTGCCCAGAACATGCGCGACTCCTCCATAGCCGTCACCCTGCCAGACCTGAACATATCGCTCAGCACCATCTTCCCCTTCAAACGGAAGCAGGTGGTGGGTGACGAGCGTTGGTACGAGAAGATACAGCTCCGCTATACCGGACGCATGAAGAACAGCATCACCACCAAGGATGACCAGCTCTTCAAAAAGAACCTCATCCGCGACTGGGACAACGGCATGCAGCATGATATACCCATCAGTGCCACCTTCACCCTATTCAAGTACTTCAACCTTACCCCGTCGGTCAACTATACCGAGCGGTGGTACACCCGAAAGGTCTATCAGGATTGGGACGAGAACCAGAGCAAGGTGGTACGTGATACCACCAACGGCTTCTACCGTGTCTGGAACTACAGCGCCAGTCTGGGTATCAATACCAAAATCTACGGTATGTACAAGCCGCTCTTCATGCCCAAAAAGCAGATACAGATCCGTCACGTCATCACCCCTTCGGTGAGCATCAGTGCAGCGCCCGACTTTACCACGCCAGGGTATGGCTACTATGACTCCTACATCAAGACCAACAGCGACGGACGTCGCGACACGGTGAAGTACTCCTACTATGCCGGTCAGGCCTTCTCTCCTCCCAGCGGAGGAAAGCAGGGGTCCGTCAGCTTCAGCGTCTCCAACAACTTGGAGATGAAGTATCGTGACAAGAACGACTCCATCCGCAAGGTGAGTCTGATTGACGAACTGGGTGCCAGCATCAGCTACAACATGGCAGCCAAGGAGCGCCCGTGGAGCGACCTGAGCTTGAACATGCGTCTGAAACTGAGCAAGAGCTACACCTTCAGTATGGCCTCTACCTTTGCTACCTATGCCTATGAGTTTGACAAGAACGGCAATGTCGTGGTGGGTAATCGTACCGAGTGGTCGTATGGCCGCTTCGGTCGCTGGTCAGGCTATGGCTCCTCCTTCAGCTATACCTTTAATAATGACACCTGGAAGAAGTGGAAGGAGAAGTTCAGCGGAAAGAAGGAGAAGGAAGAGAAGAATGACCCATCAGGTGAAGAGGGAGCAGAGGGCGAGGAGCAGAGGGCAGACCAAGGTGGCCTCGGTGACAAGAAGGTGAAGAAGGCAGAGGTGGATAGCGATGGCTATCAGGCATTCAAGATGCCCTGGTCCATCAACCTCAACTACAGCTTCAATATCAGCGAAGACCGCACCAAGCCCATCAACCGCAAGAGCATGCGTTATCCCTACCGCTATACCCACAACCTGAGTGCTTCGGGCAATGTGAAGCTCTCCAACAAGTGGGCGGTCAATTTCACCTCCGGCTATGACTTCGAGGCGAAAAAGATTGTGCAGACCTCACTCAACATCACCCGTGACCTCCACTGCTTCAGCATGACGGCCGCCCTCTCACCCTTCGGTGTCTGGAAGTACTACAACTTCACCATCCGTGCCAATGCCAGCATCCTTCAGGATCTGAAGTGGGAGCAGCGAAGCCAGACGCAGAGCAATATCCGCTGGTATTGATTGCCCTGTTTGAGACTCACGGACAAGGGATAGTTGAAACCCTTCTACATCTCTCGGAAATACACATGAAGCCCTTCGAAATTTTACTGTAGGGGTTCAGCAAATTATACCCCGGGGTATAATTCATCCGAC
>CAMGIP010000055.1 GCA_946056155.1 uncultured Mediterranea sp.
TCATCTGGATGTAGGTCCGCACGGAGTCGTAGGCACCGGTGGTGGTCCAATAGCTTCGATAGCAGTTCTCATCCATGGCTCTCATGACAGAATAGGGATTGAAGATATGAGATTCATTACCGATACGATAGCCATCATACCAACGTTCCATCTCCCTGATGTCCATGCCATACTTTCCGCACAATGCCTCCACTTCGCTGTGGGTAAATCCAAGGGCAGCGGCCACTCTTCCGGGATTGATCATCGAATACTCGCGGAAATTGTTCAATGCCGACTCGGTATTGTACCTCTTGATAGGCAAGATACCCGTGAGGTAGGCACCGGCAAAGACGACATTCGAATCTTGGGTCTTGAACAGACGACGGAGCAGCATGACATATTCGTCAAGGATGGTGGGAACAACACTCTCTGGGTCGCCCTTCATCTTCTGACGCTCAGGAAACTCACGGCAAATGGCATCCCACTCGTCGATGATGAAAAAGAACTTCTCACCCGTGGCCTGATGAATAGACGAAAGCGTACCCATCAAATCAGAGTTCTCCCTGTATTTCACATCGGGAAACGCCTCCTTCAGCTCGTCAATTATTTCTTTCTGTATGGTCCGCACGATAGACCTTCCGAGTTCCGGCCGTGCGGTGAAAGAGGTCATATCGAGGTAGAGTACGCTATACCGATTGAGATAGGTATCGAACGAAGGATCCTGTTCCACCTTCAGTCCGGCAAACAGCGAGCGGGAGTCGCACGACTTGTCGTAGTAGGCACACAGCATCTTTGCCGCCATCGACTTGCCGAAGCGACGGCAGCGGGTCACACAGCTGTAGCGGCTCTCTGAATTGAGTCTCGCATTGATGATCGGTATCAGCGATGTCTTATCCACATACTCGTGAGCCACTATGTCACGGAACTCACTATTGCCTCTATTGATATAGGTACCCATAATTCGTCAAGATTAAATCCAACATTCAAAAATCATTCTCACAATCTTCAGCTTCCTTTCTGGGTACAAATATAGATAAAATCGGCGAGATTCTGCACCGGCAGGATAAAGAAAGGTTTTTCTTTAGAGGAAAGATAGATAAATTTGGCGAGATTCTACACCGACAGGATAAAGAAAGGTATTTCTTTAGAGGAAACATTATATGAACAAACTGCTCTGAACTTGTAAGGTAGGCCGGATGTAATGGATCACCGGGCCTTCTTTATGTTGTGCCACCACGAATTATACGGGAACAACCGCAAAAATGCCACAGTTCCACAGTTCACCGTTTTTTGGGGTCCTATTATCAGCTGCCCCCACCTTCAAACGTGACCTGAACTTTTGCCAGCTGAAAAAACAGGTGCTGTGCACCCCGGAGAAAAGCATCTCCAAGAAAGTGCACAGCACGTGAGTCTTATCCGTTCCGCGGACAGCTATTGATCTGCTCCACGGACAGTTATTGATTTGCTCCACAGACAGTTATTTGTCATCGTACTCCAACGAGAAGTCATCCATCCAAAGCGTGGCTCCTTCGCCTCCGACAAAGTAGTCACCATACTTGCTGGCCGAACCTACCACCAGAATGTACTTGGGGACACGCGACGTGGAGCGATACTCCAACTCCAGATCAAGCAGCGTATATTGGCTGATGGTGGAGCCGCTGTTGTACTCAGCATAGGCTATCAGGTGCGGGTCGCTGTGGTCGAAGAGCTTGCGGTCCTTGGGATTTGTACGAATCTCCACGGGCGTGTCCCAGTCGCCCAGGGCGATGTAGATGGCGCAGGTGTCCGGTTCGTTCTTCATCGGCAGGAAGCGGTTGTAGTCCTCGGTATTGCTCTTGGAAGGCAGACAGTCCACGGGTGCCGTGGTGTATTTGAAGTAGCCGCGCAGACGGGTGGGACGTGCCGTGAAGGGACGACCGAAGGCAAGCACACCATTGGTTCCGTCCGTACGCACATACTCACCCATGAAGAGATTGCCCGCAGCAAACTTGCCGATGCTGCCTATGCCCACAAACTTGGAGCCCAATCTGGCCGCCGTACTGCCCGGCCGGGCACCGCTCCACACGTCGGATGTGGGCACCGTGATGCTCTCACCCAAGGTGGTGGCCCCATCATTGCCGCTGTCCCATACGGGAGTAGCCCCTTCGGCCCAGGGATTCCATACCTTCCCCTCCTGGTGCCACTCATCAAATCCGCCACCAGGCAAGGGGAGAGCCTGTCCGGTGGTGAAGCTTATCTCCTCACCCCGCTCCTCTCCCGAGTAGGCGCGGCACCGGTAGTTGGTCTCTGCCTTCAGGTGGGGCACACGGGCATGGAAACTGCCTCCCTGTTGGGTGACGTAGCGGCTATCCACCCGGCTCCACTCCGAAAGGCCCTCTTCCTTAATCTCAAATCCGCAGTCAGCCCCCTCCATGCCTTGGCCGTAGAGCCAGGCCACATTGACCCAGCCGTCAGCTGCCGTGGTGCTGACATTGCTCTCCACCTGGAAGACGTAGAGTGTCCACTCCTCATCCACGATGAAGTCGCGGAAGTTGAGCTTCACCCGACACTTGGCATAGTTGCTGAAAACCTCCCACGAGAGGGCGGGAAGGCCACGTACTCCGTCTATCGTTGAACCCTCTGGGCCCAACTTGAGATCCAGCAGAGCGAGCGATCGGAGACTCTGACTCTTGCTCACATTGACCGAAGCGATGCGCTGATTGGGGTCGAAGGAGGCGGTACCCACCTGGTTCTCCACGCGGAAGAGCCGTTCGATGGTCTGGTTGGCCACCAAGGTCCAGTAGTAGTCCTGGTAGAGCGAGAGGGTTACGGGCTGGGGTTTGGTGAGATCGATGAGGGTATCATCGGGGATGGAGCTGCGTCCGCCATCGCTCACCGTCACCCGCTTGACATGCACCTTTTTGAGGTTCACCGTCTCGTCCACCGTCACCGTAGCCGTGCGGTTGTCGTTGTCAATCTGCGCATTGCCCAACTGACCATCCACCTCCACACCACTGATAAAGAGTTTGATGTAGGGATAAGGCATATCGTTCTCGATGCAGCCCCCCAGCAGCCCCGCTCCTCCCATCAGAGAGAGACCCACCATGAGGCGAGCAGTCCAGGCGCGAAACCGTCCCTTATCCGTCATGCTGTTATTTCTTTTCATTTTCGTCCTTACAATAGATTATCTTTAAATAAGATAGGCGGCACCTCGGATATACAAAAATATGCAAGCATCTTTTTGCATATCTCTCAGTTTACACTATCTTTAAATAAGAATCAAGCTCTCAAATTCAAAAAACACATCCACCAATTATAAATTGTAAATTGATTATCAGATGCAGACAATGATGCCGATATGGATATTGAAGAGATTGATCTTGAAGTTGGCTCCGCTGCTGCGTCTGCGTCCCGTCTCTCCGTAGTTGTTCTTCTGCTTCTCCATGCCATACTTGAAGCCGATGACACCAAACGACATCTCGGCGGCCACATTCTCGGTGATGAAGACCGACACACCGGGATTGAGTCCGATGTGCAGTTCGTGCAGCGTGGTCTCGGTATTGACATACTTCCTCTCCTCGCTGCCGGGGTCAGCATCAGCCTCCTTGCCCCTGACGAAGCGTGTGGTGCCTGTATTGTAGGTGAGTGAGGTCTCATTGAAGAGTCCGAAGCGGCGTGCATTGTCTATACCCACGTAGGAGCGGTGGAACAGACCGATGCTGTAGGTATCTTCGGCATAACGCAAATCCTTGAGCGAGACATCCAGGTCCTCAATATTGAAATCGAGGTTGTCAATCTCGGCAATAGTGTGCGAGTAGCCCAGTTTGGCCCCTACCACTACATTGTCCTTCACGGCATATCCCACAAAGGGCTTGATGGAGGAGGTGCGGGCATGACTGTCAAAGTTCTTCAGCAGCGAGAAGAGCAACCGGCTGTCGTCGCTGTCAAACTCGGTATAGGAGGCGGTGACACCCCCTATCCACTTGCCCTTGGGCACATAGCGGTAGTTGATGATGCCGCGGTCGTAACGGCCGCGGGGTTTCACCCGGATGATGTCTTTGGGCAGCACCTTGGGTTTCTCCCGATAGACGGTATCGCGGAGATAGACCGTGTCACGGATCACTATCGCCTCACGGATCACTGAGTCTCTGCCATCCACGCAGCGAAGCGTATCGATGGGCGATGCCTTCAATCCATGGACTGCCCCTCCGACCCAAAGGAAGAGGAGGAGCAGAGCTGTTGAATATACATAGCTGTTTCTGTTCATAACGTCAATCTTTTATAGGTAGAAGGCAATGCCCAATCCGATGGAGAAGAGGTTGATGCGGAAGTTGGCCGAGTTGAGCGACTGCTCCGCTAAATAGACCTGGTTGGTGTTCTGCTTTTTCTTGCTGAAATTGAGGCCGAGCACACCTACGCTCACCTCCACGGCCATGTAGTTGTTGATGAAGGCCACGAGGCCTGGAGCCACTCCGATACCCACATCGGTGCTGGTGGAGTAGGTGCCTGTCACGTCCTGACCGCTCCCGCTCACCGCCTTCGACTGGCTTCCGCCCACCTCCAACTGAAGGTCGCAGTAGAGGCCGAAGCGCTTGCTGTCGCCCAGATTGATGTAGTTTCTCATCATGGCCATCACGCTGTAGCTATGCTTGAGCTGGTAAAGGTCGTCGATGTCGAACTGGTTATCCTCGTCCAGATTGATGGTTACCCCTCTCAGCTTGGTGAGGGTGCGGCCATAGGTGAACCGTCCGCCAGCGGCCAGATTGTCCTTGAAGGCATAGCAGAGCAGCGGACTCACCTTGAAGGCATAGCCATCGGAATTGATGCCCTCGATGATGAGGAAATTGTAGTTGCGCTCGTTGTGTTCCGAATAGGAGATGGAGTTTCCTACTATCCATTGCCCTTTCGGTACAAAGGTATTCATCTCAATCTTGCGTCTGAACTCCTCCTGCTGTTGTGCCCGGAGCGGGTGGACGCTCATCCACACTCCACCCAGCACCAAGAGAAGGGTGCGGCACATCACGCTGTATGTTCCTGATACTCTATTCACGTGTCGTTCTGTTTTTAAAACGTTATCTGCTCTTAAAGCGTTATCTGCTTTTAAAGCATTATTTGCTCTTAAAGCGTTATTTGCCTTGATTGGAAGATTACTCATAGACCAGCGAGAAGTCATCAATCCAGAGGGTACTGCTGCCTCCGGCAAAGTAGTCGCCGTACTTGCTGGCCGAACATACCACCAGGATATGGGTGGGCTTGCGGGTGAGGTCGCGGTAGTTGAGGGGGATGGTGAACTCCACCAGTCCGTCACCCTCCGTGTCACTCTCCCAGGTCTGCTCTCCGTAGGCTATCACACCGGGTGCATCGGGCTGAAAGAGTTGCCGTTCGGAAGCTTTGGTCTTGATGACTACGGGCCATACTTCACCTTCATATTCCTCTCCTGCCCAATCGCCTATAGCTATGTAGATCTGAGCCTTATCCAACTCTCCCTTGACCAATTGAGGCACATCGCTACTTGTATAGCTCACCGCACCTGGCCGATAACGGACATACCCCTTGAGTGCCTTCGGGCGGCTATGGAAGGGGCGCCCCAATCCCAGCACACCATCCGTGCCGTCCGTCTTCAGGTACTTGCCCACAAAGGCATTGCCGGCGGCAAACTTGCCGATGGTAAATATGCCCACAAATTGTGAGGAGAGTTTTGCACTATAGATTCCCTCATGTACAAACTCGGTGTCGTTGACCGTAATGTTTTTCTTCATGGTCGCTGATCCGTGGTTGCCGCTGTCCCAGTACATCGATGCTCCCAGTGCTTCGTCACAGAGCAGAAGTGCGTTGGTGGGTTGCGACCAGTATTCGAAGCTGCTGTTTTCCATCTGCTGGGCCTCCTCGGTAGTGAACCGACAGGTCACCTTGGAGACTTCACTGCCCACCATGGCCTGGTATTCGTAGGTGGTGCCTGGGGTGAGTCCCGTCAGCTGTGCCGAGAGGCTGTTTCCTTCACGCACGGCAGGTATGGAGCTCCATTCAGCCGTCCCCGCCTCACGGTAGCGAAACGACACATCTTCCGAAGTTTCCTGCGTCAGCGAGCCTCTCACTTCGGCCTTCGAGCTCCAAATGGAGGCTAAGGGTGCCTCCTCCGTCAGGATGGTTGCATCGGAGACGAGGATGCGCAAGGTGGACGAACGCTCCTTCTCCTGCTGGTCCTTGGCATAGATGGTCACCTCATAGCTACCCTCCTGGGCCGTCATCAGTTGCAGCAACGAACTGCCGAGTACTCCCTTCATGTGGTCCTGACCCGTCACGGCATTGAGGCTGCTCTGGAAGGTGATGCCCTTTTGCGCCAGCTCTTCCCGCTCGGCATCACTCAGCGTCATCAGGTCGAACTGATTGGCCGGAAGTCCCAGTGAGATAAACTGGCTGCAAGAGAGTTGCACACTGGTCAGCGGAGAGGAGGTGGCAATCTGGAAGCCAATCTCATCCCGATTACCCGCCATGGTCGTGTATTCTTGAGCGAAGTCAAGGAGGTCACCGTTGGCTTTGGTGGCTGTGATGACAGGGCGCTGGTAATACTCCACCTCAGAGGTGTTCTCCTCAATGGGTGTCGTCTCCACCTCCACGTTGAGCCGTCCACCGCCATCCTGGTTCGCAGAACCGGAGGGGGCGTACTTGAAGTGGAGCTGATAGAGCGTCATGGGGTTGGCCGTCACCACACCTTCGGTTGCAAAGGGTTCGTTGGCGATGGTGGTACCGGCAAAGTGCCACTTCAACTCACTTTCCTCTGCGGCCAGCATGTAGTAGCCGATGGCCGAAACAGTCTCCGGGGTGAAGAGCAGCGAACCGGCTGAAGTGGAGACCGTCACCTGGTAATCCTTCAGCGCCTCATCCAACGAGGCATCAAAACTGACCTGTACCAGCGTATTGCGCATACGGCAGGTGGTCTGCACGGGAGTCACGGTCTGGGCCACCACCTTCATCATCTCATCCACTCGGAAGAAGCGTTTGTCAAACGAAGCGGCCACGGAGTCGCCTGCTGTCACATGGAGGCGATAGTCGCCCGCCTTGAGCTGAATCTCCTGCGGCACTTGATTCATCCCCTCATAGAAGCGGACCAGTCCCTCCTCATTGTAGATACGCACCTGGCATTCTGCGGCCAGGGCAGCCTGCTCCTCCGTGCTCAGGGCACGGGTCTGCACCTTCACCTGGTCGTCCATGGCAATCTGCAGGCGAAGGGTGCCCTCTTGGTCGTTCCATTGGAACTCATCGCGGCTACAGCTGCCGAAGAAGAGGATGGCCACGATGCAATAGCTTAATATAGAATAGTTGTAACGTCTCATAGTCATTGCACAAGAATAGTTAATGTTTCTGTGGCGCTCAGCACGGGTTGCGACTTGTCACTTACGGTGATGACAAAGCGGTGGGTACCTTGGTAGATGCCGAGCAGGGAAGTGAAGCTGCTGATGTCGAAGAGCACCTCCGTCTTTCCTTCAAAGTCGCTGCCTACGGGGAAGCCGAGTCCTTTCAATTCAGCACTCAGATCCATGCCATTGGAAGAGAGTCCTGTAACCAGGTCAAACTCATCGGCCAAGCCTACGCCTGACAGCAGTTCGGGAGTCAGCTGGTCGGAGACAATCTTTACCTTCACACTGCTCATGCCCGTGGGTGCCTTCAGCATCACCTTCAGCTCGCAGCCTCCCTGCGGCAAGCTCAGCGTCTGGCGGATGTCAAAGGGGGCTCCGGCAAAACTGCTGCCCACGATGGTGGGCTGACTAGCAGGAGAAGGATTCTCGCCTTCGCCTCCCGTGTTGCCACCGCTGTCGGGCAGAATCTCTTCGGTGGGGTCAACCACCACATTTCGATCATCGGTAGTGCACGAGGCATCGACGCCAACGGTCACCTGCGCGTTGCCGCTCTCCACGTCACCCCCTGCGTTCACCCCCTTGAGGGTATAGCGTACGATGCGATGCTCGCCTGCCTTGATCTGGTTGAATCCCTTGCTCATGGTGGTCATGGCCTCGTCGATGGTGCCCTTCAGCTCTGCCGTCAGCAGGTTGTCCGACTCATTCTGCGCGTGGAAATAGCCGGCACGCTGCTCGCCTTTGGCAAAGAGCAACGTACCTTGTCCCACGGTGACTGTCACCTGTACATCATCGTCCATCAGTGCCTCTAAGGCTTCATCATACTCCACCGTCACCATGATGCTCTTGAGTGTACATTGGATGGTAGCCACCTCGGTAATGTTGTCCTGCACGATGGAAAAATCCTGTTCGCCATAGTAGAAGGGGCGATCAAACTCTGCCGCTTTCTCTTCGTGGGAGTAGGCAGCCACGCGGTAGTTGCCCACCGGCAAGGCAAAGATTTCGGGCATGGAGCCATAGCTCCACTCCTTCACCAAGGCCATGCCGTTGTCCCTGTCAAAGATGCGGATCAGGAATCCGCTCACATCCACCGCTTCGGCACGGGTAGTGGCCCCTATGGTACGTGTAGTGATGTTTACCTGCGTCTTTACGTTCAGCTTCAGCGAGGCCAAGTTCACCTGCCCCTGCGGGCGATTTTCCGTCTGTTCGTTCTGGGTATCAAAGTCCAGATTCTCACGATTGCAGCTGCCCAAGGTCAGCAAGGTGCAGCAGAGGGCGAGAGAGATATATGTCAGTTTCTTCATACGATTAATATTTAAAATATACAGCAAGAGAAAATCAATAGTTCAATTGGATATTGTCTATCCAGAGCGTACTACCACCCCAATAGGAATTGTCAACTACATGCAACAAGCTATAGTTTTTCATGACCGCCGACTCGGTTGCATGGTCATCGTTGCAGAGATAGCTTGAAGCAAAGACGATATAGAAGTGCGTAGCTTT
The DNA here is from genome assembly GCA_946056155.1 of uncultured Mediterranea sp. Classification (GTDB taxonomy): domain Bacteria; phylum Bacteroidota; class Bacteroidia; order Bacteroidales; family Bacteroidaceae; genus Bacteroides. The sequence goes on from CAMGIP010000055.1 coordinate 8,817, forward strand.
TTTGCTCGCATCGGTATAATTACCCAGATTCAACGTTACGCGAGCATAATCTGCCTCTGCACCTCCTGTAATCTCCTGTCGGGCCAGTTGTGTCACGGTCTCACCTTCGCGATGCTCCACAACGGCCCATACCTTATATTGGTCGTTGTTGTAGCTGTCGTATTTCAAGTCAAATGAGATACTGGATGGGCGAGAAGTGAACTCCATGCCATACTGGTAGTTGTCCAACATACTATTCAGATCAAAATCGGAAGAACCGATAAAAAGGCGTCCCGAAGAATAGTTATCACACACACTCCAATAATCATTTCCTATTCCATTTGTCCATCCTATAGAGCGTATGACAGCTGCCACTCCATCCCCGTGTGCCTCTGTCACCACCGATGGATATGAGTTGATAGCGTAGTCACTGCCGTAGGAGAAAGTTTTCTTGTTTGAAGTGCCCCAGAGTCCATTGGCGGGAAGGTATGAGACATAAGTTGTTTTATTCAAACCATTCCATTTTCCCTTAGCCAATTTTCTGGTGGCCTCTTCATTCCACTCATCTAAATTACCACCAGGCAGCTGCAACGCCCGCTCGGTGGTTATCTCCGATATGCTCTTGGCGGCTACCTCTTTGCCGCCAAGAGCGGCGGTGGCGCGTAGGATATAGCTATTCTCCTTCTCGGCATCCTCGGGAAGTCCGCTGATGACTATTTGGTCACCCATGCGCTGTTGGGTGGGCTTCACCCAATCCTCGGTACCTGCGGGAGCATACTCTACGGTGATGGTCTTGTCGCGCAGATAGGCGGTGGTGGCTTCATTATCCCCGACTACCTTCAGTGTGGCATGGGTGGCCCATACATCACCGGCCGAGAGTGCCTTCACCTCAAACTGGGGATCCTGCATCTTGATCGGCGCTGAGAGGGTCTTGCTGCCGAGGGTTACCTTGAGTGTGCTCTCCTGAGCCAGGGAGGTGGGCAGGGTAGCCCGTAGGAGATGGACGTTTCCTTCACTGCTCACTACCTCCAAGGTCAGCGGCTGCTCCACTCCGTTGGTGGCGCAGGTGGCCGTCACCTGCAAGGGGTCGCCTTCGAGATGCATCTTGAAGAGGAGGATGTTGGCTCCAAAGCTTACCGGTTCGGGATCTTGAAGGGCAAATCCATTGCTGATGACCTTCACCTGCAGCTGAAGCGGGGTGTCGTTGCAGCGATGGTTTCGATCGACCACGGTCAGCTCAAAACGGTCATTTGCTGTCTTGGCTTCGTCATAGGGGATAAAGCTCAGCAGCTGGGTAAGATCTACCGTGGCAATCTGCTCCATGCGGTCGCCCAGGCCAACCCGCTTCACGCCAAACCGCGTGAGAAGTGCCTCCTGCTCAGCCGTGGGATGGGCCAAATCAAACTCTGCCGGCCATCCTAGGGACTCTAAAGCAGGAGAGATACTCTTGAGCAAGACCTGACTAAATCCTGCACGGGCATTCATATATATACTGATAGGAGTCTCCAGCACCTGTCCCTCGGTCAGCACCACCGGTTCCTCTGGGGTAAAGCCATGAGCCACACAGAAGGGGGGATCGGCCAGGAGAGCATCCTCCGACACGTTGATTTCAACCGGCTCCACCTCTGTTGCATCATCGAAAGAGACGGTCAGCGTCTGGCTACCTGCATTCACATCACAGGTAAGCCGATAGTGGTGGCGCGGCAAAGCCTCATCAATGGTGACTGCAAGCAACTGGGCCTTCGTACCCGACTCACGCTTGGTCACCTCCAGGTTGAGCGTAACCTTGCCTGGCATGAAGTAGGCAGCACGACTCTCCTCAGCGGTATAGACCACCGGATTATGCCCTTCCGAATTCACCTTGGCCGTATAAGCGGAGAAGTATTTCTTGAAAGCCTCAGTGTAGAGGAGGCTCACCAAGCAGTTCTGTAACTGACAGGTCACCTCCACTTGGGAGGTCTCCCCGCCACGCACGGCAAAGTCGGCCGTACCGAAAAAACAGGGCTTCTCAAAACCCTCCTCTTCCAACTTCCCATAGGAAGCCTCCAACGTATAGCTGCCTACTCGGAAACTGGACTCATCTGGGTATTGGCTAAACCTCTCCCAGGAGACTATTACCTCTCCTTTACGGAAGAGTGTCAGCGAAAAATCGCCTACTTCAGGCACAGGATCTACCGCTGCCGCACGAGTCGATACTTCGGCTGTCTGGCCATCAGCCTTTAAGGCAATCCGCAGTTTTCCCTCACCCTGCCCTATGGCCGGGTCGTCCACCTCGCTGCTGCATGAGGATATGCCCAACAGGAGCGTGCAAAGTGAAAGCAGAGGGATAAATGATAGATAATACTTCATCTTCATAAACACATCTCTTAGAATCATTCTTTTTTTATAATATAGTCAGTTAAGTGCCCCCAAAATTAGCAAATGCAAAGAAAAAAGCGCCTAAAAATAGACGCTTTTAACATATCTTTTCGGATACTGAGCACTTAATCTGTTCCAATGAAACAACAAAGATGTCCCAAAGTTCACAAGTTAACCTCACTTTTTTACTGGGGCTTCATCACCACTCCCAACTTTTTCTTGCCATCCATCTTCACCGTCATAGGCTGCTCGAAACGGACATGGCGCAGGTACTTGGTCTCCTGTACAGCAGGCTGAGCATTGAGATACTCCTGATTGTAGAGTCCGTCGTTCATGTAGGCATTGATGGTAAAGTAGCCTACACCGAATGAGGTGAGGTTCTGGAAAAAGTGGGTACCCTGGCTCGGATCTACCCGATAGTTGGTCAGACCGGCCTCCACAATGACGCGTGCAGCACTGATGTGGGGCCACTTCACCGGAATACCCAACCAGGGGTCACTGCTGCCCCACCGTCCGGGACCTACTAGGACATAGTTGCGTCCCTCGTTAAGGAACTGCTGGTTGAGCTTCTCTATTTCGGCTGCCACCTCTGGATTGTGCGAGGCACTGTAGTTGTCGGTCTTGACATAGACCAGGTCATAGATATCGTTCATGATCCCATGGCCCAGTGAATTGTTGCTCTTGAGCAGCAACTGTTCTTCCGGAATCAGCGACAGATCCTCCTCAAGCATCTCCTTGGCATCGACAATGGGACGTATCTGCAGCAGATAGAAGGAGCCGGTCTTGTCTTTCTCGCGGCTGAGGTTGGCAGCGAACTCTATCTCCACCGGCCTACGCATCTCCTCCTGACCATACTTGAGCGAAAGCTGCAACAAACGGGCCAGGGGGAAGACATCGTGCTGAAGGATGTTGGCAAAGGTGATGACCTTGCGACCACCGGGGTAGATTCCGTCGCGGATCACCTGATCGTAGGGATCGTAGGTAGAGGCGATATAGTTGAGCGCACCATCCTTATCGGCCTCCTTGACCGGCAGTTTCAACAGGTTGAATCCATCATCAATGGAGAAGTTCTGGCCAGCATTGCGCAGGTCCAGGGCGTAGAAGCGGGTCTGCGTCTCTCTCAAAGCCATCTCCATCTCACTCAACTGCAGTATCTGGTGGGGATGACTGGGCGAGAAGCGGAGTGTCAATCCGCCATCTACTATGTATTTACCTAAACCGAGGGCGAGGTTCACTGTACCCTCCTCAGCCCGTTCGTCGCCGATGGGATAGTAGTTGAGCGAGCGGGCTACACCCGACATCGAGGGGTAGTAGCGCTCGCCATACTGGTTGCCCACCACCTCCTGAAGGATGACGGCCATCTTCTCCTGATCTATGACGTTGCGCGTGGCCTGCATATAGGCCTTGGAGTCGCGGAAGAAGACGGAGGCATAGACCCCCTTGATGGCATCGGACAGCATGCGGAGCATCTCGTACTTGTCGTCCAAATAGGGTATCATGTAGGTATTGTAGATACCGGCAAAGGGTTGATAGTGTGAGTCTTCCAACAACGATGACGAACGGATAGCTATGGGCGACTTCACCGCATCAAAGAAGGTGAAGAAGTCCTCGACCAAGCGGTCGGGCAGCTTGGCACGCAGGAAGTAGCGGAGAATGACGCTGTCGTCCAGGTCAGAGAGGGCCACCTGATAGAGGTTGTTTGTCTCCATGAATTCATCAAAGATGTCGGTACAGAGTACGATGGTCTTAGGAATGCCCACCCTCGCATTGTCAAACTCTTCAAACTCAGGATGACGCTTCACGAAGTTATCGATGAAGGCGATACCGCGTCCCTTGCCGCCGAGCGACCCCTCGCCGATGCGGGCAAAGTTGGAGTAGCGGTCGAAGCGGTCTCTCTTGAAGATGGCCACCACGCCCTGATTCTTCATCTTGCGGTACTTTACAATGGCCTCAAAGATAATCTTACGGTGCGCATCCACATCCTGCAGGCTGTTCCAGGTAATCGGCTTGAGAAACTCGGCCACGGGAAACATGGCTCGCGAATAGAGCCAACGGCTCACGTGGTTGCGGCTGATGTGGTAGAGGAATGACTCAGCGGGTACCGCAAAGACAATGTTCTGCAGCTCCTTGAGGTTCTTGACCCGCGCTATCTCCTCCATGGTGTCGGGATTGCGGAAGATGAAGTCGCCAAAGCCGAAGGTATCGGACACAATCCGCCGCAAATCGACATCCATCTTCTTGGAGTTCTTGTCGATAAAGGCGGCATCAAACCTTCCTACCAAGGCCGCATTCTGCGACTCGCTCGACTGCACGATGAGTGGCACAAAGGGGTCTTCCTTCCGTATGGCATCACACAGCTTCAGACCGGCCATCGCATCCTTCTCCCCCCACTCGACCAAGGGGAAACGCACATCCGTAATCACTCCGAGCATATTGTTCTTGTACTTTTCGTAGATACCGATGGCCTCCTGATAGGTACGTGCCAAGACAATCTTGGGACGTCCGCGCATACGCAACGTACGCTGGTGGGCATTCAGTGCCTCGGTACTGAACTCCTGACTCTGCTTGAGCACAAACTTGTAGAGGTTGGGCAGGATGGAGGAGTAGAAGCGGATGCCGTCCTCGACCAGAAGAATCATCTGTACCCCCACCTCATTGACATCATGCTCGAGATTCATCTTGTCCTCAATCAACTTGATGATGGAGAGCAGCAGATCGGTATTGCCCAACCAGCAGAAGACATACTCGAAGGGAGAGAGGTCCTCATGGGCTATACGTTGTGTGATACCGTGGCTGAAGGGGGTGAGGATAACCATGGGGATATGCGCATAGAGCCCCTTGATCTTGCGGGCCACATCGAAACTGTCGTTGTCGCCCGTACCCGGCATACAGATGACCAGGTCAAAACTGATGCTCTCTAATTTGGCTATCGCTTCGTCATAGGTGGTGGCCTGCGTGAATCGCGGCGGATAACGCAGCGAGAGCGAGGTATATTCATTGAAAATCTTCTCATCGATGCGTCCATCGTCCTCCAGCATGAAGGCATCGTACGGATTGGCTATCAGCAACACGTTGAAGATACGCTTCGTCATCAGGTTGGCAAACTGCGTATCCTTGAAATAGAGTTGGTTGAGTTTATATTTGCTTAGCACGGCAATAGAATATTTGTTTTACAGAAGTGATGTCAAAAAAGGGTCAGATAAGGAAGCGGTCGATGTGGTCATCTACGTAGCAGGCCACCTGGGCGGTAAACTCCTCCTCGTGGTCGAGGAAGCGCTCCTCCAAGTCATCAAACGCTTCATATTGCTCATACATGGCCATGAACTCCTCGTCAGTGCGCTCCCTCTCCAAATCTTCACGATGCGCCTCATAGATGTTTCGTGCCTCATAGAGCAGTTTGCCCAACTCCGTCACACCCCAGAGTTTCATCACCTTGGCCAAGGGATTGTGGAAGATGTATGGGCCGTAGCCGTTCTGTATCAACTGGCAGAACCCTCCCTCCATCAGTTCGTCATGCAAAATGCGGTAGGCCAAGAGCGAGTGCTGCTCGCCATTGAGCAACGCCATTGTCTCCCCCGTGAATTCACCTCCCATCCGCTGCTGGTAGGCATCGGTAAAGCAAGAGATAAAACTATCCATACCCTCTTCCGCTGCCTGCCGGAGCCTCTCATCCGTAAGGATATGCTCCGTCTGATTCATGCTGTCCATCGTCATATATATAATTAGGTGTACTCTATAGCTTCCTCTCCCCCATAATCGGCAACGAAGGTACGCATTAATTTGCAAACTCTGCTTTACATTTCGCCCCATTTCTGCCCTTCATTACTTTTTTTTAAATAAAAAGTCAAATCGGATGGTTGTAAAACAGAAGAAAACCACTAACTTTGTGCACCGAAAGTAAGATATGAGTGATATTCAAACATAATTAATACACTTTAAACAACGAGCGAATTATGACTTATTCACACGAAGTGGAACACATGTGTTGTGTTGCCAAGGGACCCAATCATGGTCCGGCTCCCATTCCCGAAGAGGGCAAATGGATTAAGGCTAAAGAAATCAAAGACATCTCTGGCTTGACTCACGGTATCGGTTGGTGCGCACCTCAGCAGGGCGCCTGCAAGCTGACGCTGAACGTTAAGGAGGGTGTAATCGAAGAGTGTCTGGTAGAGACCATCGGTTGCTCAGGTATGACTCACTCTGCCGCTATGGCTTCTGAGATTCTGCCGGGTAAAACCATTCTTGAGGCGCTGAATACCGACCTCGTATGCGATGCAATCAACACCGCTATGCGCGAACTCTTCCTGCAGATTGTCTATGGCCGCACCCAGTCAGCCTTCTCAGAGGGTGGTCTGATTATCGGTGCCGGACTGGAAGACCTGGGTAAGGGTCTGATCAGCCAGATGGGTACGCTTTACGGTACTAAGGTAAAGGGCACTCGCTACCTGCAGCTGACTGAGGGCTACATCACCAAGATGTTCCTCGACAAGGACGATCAGGTTTGCGGTTACGAGTTCGTACACATGGGCAAGTTCATGGATGCCATCAAGAAGGGCGTACCTGCCGACGAAGCACTCAAGAGCGTAACGGGCACCTACGGACGTACGAAGCCCGAACAGGGAATTGTTAAAG
>CAMGIP010000056.1 GCA_946056155.1 uncultured Mediterranea sp.
TCAGGACTCAATCTCGCTCAATTCCAGCCAGCGCATGGTTTTTTCGTCCAGCTCGTCGTTGAGTTGAGGCAGTCGTTTGGACTTCTCCGTGAGTTCCTCCACGCTGAGCGTACCGCTACAGAGGGCCTCTTCGAGCATACGTTTCTCCTCTTCCAGCGCAGCAATCTCCTTCTCCAGCTGCTCCATCTCGTATCGCTCCTTGAAGCTCAATCTTCGGCGCTCGTTGAGTCTCACCTTTTCCCGTTTGCCATTCGCTGTCTCCTGTTCCTTCTCTTTTTTCTCTCTCTCCTTTTCGCGCGCTATGCGCTTGCGCTCCTCCTTCCAGTCGCGGTACTGGGTGTAGTTGCCGGGGAAGTCGCGAATGTCACCTTCCCCGTTAAAGACCAGCAGATGATCCACCACCTTATCCATGAAGTAGCGGTCGTGGCTGACCACGATGACACACCCCTTGAAGCTCTGGAGATACTCCTCCAATACCTGCAGCGTGACGATGTCCAGGTCGTTGGTGGGCTCATCAAGCACCAGGAAATTGGGGTTGCCCATCAGTACGGTGCAGAGGTAGAGACGGCGTCGTTCCCCTCCACTCAACTTATAGACGTAGCTGTGTTGGGTTTCGGGCGTAAAGAGGAAGTGCTGCAAGAATTGTGAGGCGGTGAGTCTGCGGCCATCGCCCAGCTCTATCACCTCAGCAATGCGCTGCACCACATCAATCACCTTCATCTGCTCGTCAAACTGCAGTCCTTCCTGGGAATAGTAGCCAAAGCGTACGGTCTCGCCTACCTCCAGCTTGCCGCTGTCGGGCTTCACCAGTCCCATCAGAATCTTGATGAAGGTGGATTTGCCCGTCCCGTTGTGACCGATGATGCCCATCTTCTCGTAGCGGGCAAAGATGTAGGAGAAGTCCTCCAAGATCTTGCGTTCGCCAAACGCCTTGTAGAGGTGGTCGGCTTCAAATATCTTGTTGCCAATGTAAGAAGACTTGACGTCAAGCTTCACCTGGGAGTCGCCCAGACGCTGCTTGGCCACCTTCTCCAATTCGTAGAAGGCCTCTTGTCGGTAGCGTGCCTTGTGTCCGCGGGCTTGCGGCATGCGTCTCATCCATTCCAGTTCGGTACGGTAGAGGTTATTGGCCCGTTCCACCTCCAGGTTCTTGGCATCGATACGCTCCTGTCGCTTCTCCAGGTAGTAGCTGTAGTTGCCCTTGTAGCGGTAGAGTGACCGCTGGTCTATCTCAATGATTTCCGAACATACCCTGTCGAGGAAGTAGCGGTCGTGGGTCACCATCAGCAGGGAGAGTTTGGCTTGGCGGAGATACTCCTCAAGCCACTCGGTCATCTCCAGATCCAGGTGGTTGGTGGGCTCATCCAGAATCAATAGGTCGGGCTCCGTAATCAGCGCATTGGCCAAAGCCACCCGCTTGAGCTGGCCACCGGAGAGGTGTTCTACCCGCTGGTTAAAATCCAATATTTTCAGTTGGGAGAGAATCTGTTTGGCCCTCTGCTCATACTCCCACGCCTTCTCCGCCTCCATGCGTTCAAGCAGTTGCTCGTAGCCAGGATGGCCTTCGGTGGCCAGGCATCGTTCATATTCACGGATAAGGTCCGTAACGGGGTTGCCGTGGTGGAAGCAAGCTTCGAGCACGGTCAGACCCTGCGGATAGGTGGGCGTCTGCTCCAAATAGCCTACTCGCAGGTCGCGGCGAAAGGAGATTTTTCCTTCATCATATCCCTCCCTGCCGTAGAGGATGTTCAGTAAAGTGGATTTCCCGGTGCCATTCTTGGCTATCAGACCCACTCTGTCGCCCTCGGCCAAGCCAAAGGAGAGGTCTGTAAAAAGCACCAGGTCACCAAACGACTTGGTGAGGTGCTCTACTTGCAATATTGGGTGTGGTGTCACAGGCGGTAGTATTTTTCCTTGAGTAATGATTGTGATTCAATGGGGCACTTCTCCCCGTGATATATCCATGGTGGAATCAGAGTGAGGGCATTGCCGCATAGATTTGCTCCAGATCAACCGGCTCACCGGCCTTAACCTTGCTCCATACCAGTTTCAGCGGGTCGATGAGCTCTCCAGTTTCCAACGATTGGAGTACGGGAGCCTCGCGATTCCCATCAACCAGCGTACGCCACTCATAGCCATCCACCTCATTGGCCCAGATGACGCAGAGCACGATGCCCAAGGCTATCCAGTTGTCGCGTTTCTTACGAGACCAGTCGGCCACCTGCACCAACTGCTGCAGATGGGGTACATCTTCCTCGGAGCCTTGGAAATCGACTTTGAAACGCTCCTTTACCTCATGCTCCATCTGCGCGTAGGCTTCGTCAATCTGCCAGATTTCCCAAAGGCGTACGGGGATGAGCTCAGCGGGATATTTTTGCTCGGGATTGCGTATCTCTACGGAGGATATCACCTGCAGGGCAGCATCGTATGCCGCTCCCTTCTTCACGGTGAAGGAACATTCGATGGCCATATCGCCTCTTCCCGTCACCCAGTGGTGGGTGGTATAGCTGGCTCCCTGTTCTTCAAAATCCTCCAGGCTATAGGCGCACTCCCAGTTTCCTACCTTCAACCGCTTGGCTGTAGGGTTGGATTTGAACTCACTCAGGAGATTCTGCTCGGCGTAGGCGCTGTTGCCGCGAAAAGCAGAGATGCGGAAATTGCCGTTCCATACCTCCGGATTGTAGAAGAGAAACGAACCTTCTCCATCCTCAAACTCGCTCCAAGCCGCAGGATAGTACATAGAAAACCATCCTCCTGGCGCAATAAATCGCTTGTTTTGTTCCATATTCCTTCTATTTAATGGGGTTTCTGTTGACAAGTTGACGAGAACCCTTTCAGTTGATCAGTGCTCTTGTCTTGTTCTCAGGTCGATGATTTCCTCGGGTGCGAGAGTTAGTTTCTCTACACCTTCGGCCGTTACAGCCCAAGAGTTTTCTATACCTACGGGACCTACTCCAGGCACTACAATCTTGGGCTCAAGGGCAAAGACCATACCCGGTTGCAGCTCCTGCTTCATTCGCGGAGCGATGACCGGTGCCTCGTTGATCTCCAAACCGATGCCATGGCCGATGAATTTGGCCTGCTGAATAGTGCCCATGAACCAGTCTGCATATCCGTAGTGTTCTACACGCTTGGTAGCCAGTTGATAGAGTTCTTCACCCGTCACACCCGGTTTTGCTGCTTCTGTCACCTCCTGCTGTATGTCAATACAGAGTTGGTGAGCATCGTATGCCTTTTGAGGCAGGATGCCGATGGAATATACGCGGCTCATATCGCACATGTAACCGTAGAAGTTGCCGCCGAGATCCACCATCAGACTCTCGCCCTCTTTCAACTGTTGGCCGCAGGCACCGCCGGGCAGGGAATCGTCTATGCCCTTGCCACCGAGGGCAAAATCATACGGAGAGGCCTCTTGTGCATTGTCACCAGCCAGTAGGCTTCCCATGAAGATTTCCATGCTCTGGCCGAAGACGCGGAACTGTCCGAGACACCCCTCTAAGCGCATCAGCCGCTCCACCTCAATGGAGAGCTCCAGGTCTGTCATACCTTCACGGTACACCTCGGGGATGTGGCTATAGGCTCGGGCGTGGGCCTGTGCCGAACGGCGGAAGAGCTCCACCTCCCAAATCGTTTTTATGCTACGTGCCTCTCGGATTATCTGGCTACCACAGGGCAAAACCTCCACATCGGGAAAGCAGGCAGTCAGACGCTGGTATTCGCGGTAGGAGAGTTCGTCGCCCTCCAGCATCAGCCGTTTAGGGAGCGGAAGGCCACATGTAGCCAGCAGTTCGGGTAGCTGTTCCGGCTTTCGGATGGGGGAAATATGTTCACCCGACATCGTGGAGGGACGTTTCACAAAGAGACGGGCTGGAGCGTGCAACGGCAGGTAGAGATAACCGCTCACCACACGTCCCAGCGTATAGATGAGATTCACATTACAGGTAATCAGGGCTGCATCAATGCCCTCCTTAAACATCAGGTCGCGAATCTTGTCGCGTCGTTGTATCAATTCTGCAAGTAACATATTCGTAGTGTTTAATGCGGCAAAAGTACACAAAAAGCGGGAATATAAAACAATGATACCTCATGTTTTTACTATTTGACCGCTTTGAAAGGTGCAGGGGGCAGTTGCATGAGGGGTAGGTATAAAAAAAGTACTGCCCGATGACCTTCACAGGCGCAGGCAGCACAAACCACAAATACAAATACAACTAAACAAAGTTTTCTTTGGCAGAAGGAGTGCGTTTCTCAACGTCTCTCCTTCTTATTGAAAATTTTATGTAAATTAATAAGGATCTCTTTCCTGTCTCATCGTCAGATGATGCCCTGACCCATCATGGCGTGAGCCACCTTCATGAAGCCAGCCACGTTAGCACCCTTGACGTAGTTGATATATCCGTCAGGTTGCGTGCCGTACTTCACGCACTGGGCATGGATACCATCCATGATGGAGTGGAGCTTCTGGTCCACCTCTTCGGCACTCCAGCTGATGTGCATAGCATTCTGAGACATTTCCAGTCCGCTGGTAGCCACACCGCCTGCGTTGACCGCCTTGCCGGGAGCATACATCTTTTTGTGTTCAATGAAGAGGTCGATGGCTTCGGGTGTGCAACCCATATTGGAGATTTCGCCAATGCAAAGCACATCGTTGTCAATCAGGTGACGGGCATCCTCGCCATTGAGCTCGTTTTGCGTAGCGCAAGGCAGCGCAATATCTACCTTAACCTCCCAAGGACGTTTGCCGGGAACAAAAGTTGCACCGGGGAATTCTTCGGCATAGGGAGCTACGATATCGTTGCCTGAAGCACGGAGCTCCAGCATATAGTCAATCTTCTCGCCTGAAATGCCATCGGGGTCGTAGATGTAACCGTCGGGACCGGAGATAGTCACTACCTTGGCACCCAGCTGAGTGGCTTTTGTAACAGCACCCCAAGCTACGTTACCGAAACCAGACACAGCTACGGTCTTTCCCTTGATGTCAATACCTTTGGCCTTGAGCATGTTGTTCACAAAGTAAAGGCCACCGAATCCCGTAGCTTCAGGACGGATAAGCGAACCGCCAAACTCCAGCCCCTTGCCGGTGAAGGTTCCCGTGAACTCACGCGTCAGTTTCTTGTACATGCCGAACATATAGCCCACTTCACGTCCGCCTACGCCGATGTCACCGGCAGGTACGTCCATGTCAGGACCGAGATGTCGCCACAATTCGAGGATAAAGGCTTGGCAGAAACGCATGATTTCTGCGTCACTCTTTCCGCGAGGAGAGAAGTCTGAACCTCCCTTGCCACCACCCATGGGCAATGTCGTCAAAGCATTCTTGAAGGTCTGCTCGAAACCGAGGAACTTCAAGATGGAGAGGTTGACAGAAGCGTGGAAACGGATACCACCCTTGTAAGGGCCGATAGCGTTGTTGAACTGCACACGATAACCCAGATTTGTCTGTACTTCACCGCGATCATCCACCCATGTTACACGGAATGTGAAGATACGGTCAGGCTCAACCAGTCTTTCGATGATTTTGGCCTTTTCAAATTCGGGATGCTGATTGTAAATCTCTTCAATGGAGAGCAACACTTCCTTCACGGCTTGAAGGTACTCAGATTCACCGGGATGCTTAGCCTCCAAAGAGGCCATGATTCGTTCAATATTCATAATATTCGCTTAATAAGGTTGTTTTTGTTAGCTCCTGTTTTACCGGTAATCAATCAATTTGTCACCGTTCAACGGTGCAAATATAGGAATTCTTTTAATACGCAAGGCATTAAAAGAGATTTTTTTGATTAAATAACGATAAAATGTCAGATTTACACCAAAAAGCGTTCTTTATTCCCCTCTTTTTACTTGAATGAGGTGGTTACCCATGGACTCTCCGGCGATTCGGTGACAGTTTGATACAGCTTCAGTAGCTCTTCACAACCTATCTGCTCCTCGTGCAGAACCATCCCTAATAGACAGCTTTGGGCAAACTCCTGCCAGGAGTCGAAAGCTGCTACGCTTTTCCGCCAGGCGAGAATGAGGTTATCCCACATCTGACGGTTGGTGATGAGGCCGTAGGCGTGGGCCATTTCGCTCAGTATCGACAGATGGGCCATGTCCCAGGCCAGGACGCCTCCTCTTATTAATATAGGTGTATCAGGAAACGTTATGCCCTGCTCCGGCAACAGCCTATATAGGGTGTTGAGGCGCTGGTCGTACTTCTCGAAAAGAGAGATGGAATGGAAGTCTCGTGAGGGGACAACGATTGGGGTGGCTGAGGTTATCTCGGCGGGAGTGGGGGAGGATGCCTGTCTGCGATAGGTGATGTAGGTGTCCACGCCGGCTCTGCTACCCTCGTTCTTAAGGAAATTGAGGTAGAGAACCAACTGTTCCGGTCGTTTGAAAGATACAAGACTTTGCAATACACGCAGGGCTTCATCCTTATTTATTCTCGACCGATCCACGTGATATGCGCGCACAATCATCTCACTGAGTAATAGACACCGCTTCTTAGTAGATCTCATATATGTTTTTTCTTTGATGATAAGACAATGTGGCTATATGCCGTTTTCAAAAGTCGGACTCCCAATGGAATTTATTTTGATGAGTTTTCGTTCCTTGTGGGAGATGTTCTGTGAGGGGCAAAAGTATCTATAGTTCCATTCGATTCCAAATATTGCAGTTTACAATAGAGTTTACTATTCGGTAGAATTCTTTATTCTCCATTTGTATTAAAGGTTGATAAATGATAGTGTAGATTGTTTTGTAAACCGATGAAATCTACTATTTTTGTGGGGTCAACTGATTCTCTCTAACTGAATTGATTTCTAAATCATGACAAATGGATCCTTATCTATCCGCAGTATAGCTGTTGTCGGAGTCCTGTTTTTACTTTATGTAATCACCGGGTGTGAGGAGCGTCGGGGTGGGGAAACTCCGGCCGATTTGGTGGAAACTGGCATTGCACAAGATTGTCGGCAACTCTTCAAGGAGGCCAGGGAATGCCAACGGGAGCAACGGTATGCCGAGGCTATCGCTATCTACAATCGTTGTGCCATGTTCACCTCCGACGTTGAGAAGGAGTGTTGGCAGCTCCAACCCATTGTATTGGATGCGCTACTGCAACTGATGAACAGCTACCAGAGCCTCGGGCATCCCGACTCTTGTGTGACGCATCTGCAGCGCATCATTAGACGTCCCACACCGTTGTTGGCCCGCTACTGTCAGCGCGACCTCTACTCCCTGCTGGGCTATGCCCTTTCACGCACTGAGGCGATGGAGGAAGCAGAGGAATCGATGCGCAAGGCGCTTAGTCTTCCGCTCTTCCAGCCCTCGCACGAAAGACTCTATCGTGACTATGCCTACGCTGCTGCCATCTATTTCAGCAATCCGGCCTATCAGGAGGAGGTGGTACAGTGGTGTCGCATGGCCATCAACGAGAGTAAACTCTGTCTCCGTCAGCCTGGGGTGCAGTGGGTTACCTCGATGTTGGGGACCTTATACAAGCGGACGGGACGCATAGATGAGGCCGTCAAGCTGTTGACCGAGAGCATTGAGGAGGCGAGTAGGGAGGGAGATGCGTTGGGTGAAGTCAATGCTTGCAACTTCATGTGCGAGCTCTACCTCTTTTGGAACATGCCCAACTATGCCAGGGTGTATGCTGATCGTGCCTTACAGGTATTGGAAAACAGGTCGGGGGAGAATCGGATGATAGAGACCTCTGCTCTCTTGCTCAGGGGGCGTACCTTGCAGGAGTGCGGGCTGGCTGACTCGGCCATCTACTATTGGCATAGGGCGGAGGAGTGTTGTAGGGAGCTGCCCTACAACAGCGGACAGGTAGATGTGGATTACTACTGGGGTACCCTGCAAAGCAACAGCGTGAAGGAGCAGGAGTATCTTTGGGGAATGGATCGGCTTCGCAAGGTGACGCTTCGCGGTACTCTCTCGGTAAAGGCCAAGGCCTACTTCAGTATGGCCAAGGGATACCTGACGCATGGTGCAGAGAGGCTGGGCGAGGCGATGTTGGATAGTATGTACCATCAACTGCATCTCTCCTCTCAACCACTCTACGTGGATAATGCCTATTCCTTTGCTTTGCAACACTTTATCGATAAAGGGAATACCGCTCAGATTGTACGCTATGCTCAGGCATTGATGGAAGAGAGGAGCCACTATTCCGAACAGCACATATCGAGAAAGCTAGCCGAAAGTATCGTGAAGATGCAGGTGGAGAAGAAGGAACAGGAGCTGCTGATAGCGAAGGAGAAACTGTCCAATCAACGGATCTACGTCATCCTCATGAGTTGCATCGCCTTGTTGATAGCGGTTATCGCTTCCATCGGTTACCGATTATATGTCATACGGGGAAAGAGTCTGGAGAGGGAGCTGATAGGGTTGAAGGACAACCTTTGCGATGCCCAAAAGCATAATCAGGAGATTAAGAGTCAACTGACCAACCTGCTGAGCGACATCTCGGAACGGAGCCAATTGGAGGCAGCTACTCCTCAACTGCTGCGCGAAAAGGGAGAGCAACGGTTTCGCCAACGTTTTGAACAATTCTATCCTACGTTTCTAATCAAACTCCGCGACCGCATACCGGCCATTACGCGCAGCGAGGAACTGCTCTGTATGCTCATGGTTCTGGAACAAGATACGTATCAGATAGAACAGCTGCTGGGTATAGCTCATCGGAGTGTCATCATGGCACGCCACCGACTGAAAAAGAAGATTGATTTACCTGAAGAGATGAGTCTGGAGCAATACGTGCAGTCGCTCGTTGATACGGATAAGGTCTGAGTAACTCCGGCACCCCCTTCCGTCTATGTCGTGTTTTGGCGTAGCGGAGGAAGAGGGATTTTTCCCCTCGTTTTGAAGGTCTGTCCGGGGAGTTCAGCTGCGCTTTTTGCGGAGATTGCGTCCCTCAAAGCGGCAGATGGCTTCTATCCAGGCCTCGTCCAAAGGCTTAGACTGGCCCAGCTTCACGTCAAAGGCCACCAAAACCGATCGGCAGATACACTTGACCTCCCCCGTGGCCGTATTCACCGCTCGCTGTACCAGGTCGAAACTTTTTGTACCGATGGCCGTGGTGGCAGTCTCCACTGCAATAGGCTCTGAGGCTTTAATCTGTGCCAGAAAATCGGTCTCGATATGTACAATCACCACACCCTCCTGCTCCTCGTCCAGCTCTGGGCGAATGGTCTTGAGATATTCGCTCTTCCCCAAATCATAAAAGGAGAAATAGACCGTGTTGTTCACATGGCCATATTTATCTACATCGTTGAATCGGAGTTGGATAGGTAGTGAATGGTGAAATTGAAGTTCTTCCATACGTAGTGTCGATTAATAATAGGTTTTGTCAGCGAGCCCTCTGTATAGTCAATGAATAAGGAGAGTTTTAGTGACGATTATTGAGATTTATCGGTGAATAATGAGATTTATCGCGGCGAAATTACTACTTTTGCCTGTGAAATCAATCTATTGAACGGAAAAAATGAATGAAGAGATAAAAAAAGCCTGCCAAGTGATGAGGGAGGGTGGAGTGATTCTCTATCCTACCGATACGATTTGGGGCATCGGATGCGATGCTACCAACGAGGAGGCTGTGAAGCGGGTATATGAAATCAAGCAAAGGTCAGACAGTAAGGCGCTGTTGGTGTTGGTGGACTCCCCGGTGAAGGTGGATTTCTATGTCAGCGATGTGCCTGCCGTGGCGTGGGACCTGATAGAATTGGCCACACGGCCATTGACCATTATCTATGACGGGGCTCGCAACCTTGCTCCCAATCTGTTGGCAGAGGATGGTAGTGTCGGCATTCGGGTCACGAACGAGCGCTTCTCACAGCAGCTCTGCCGTCAGTTCCGCAAGGCCATTGTCTCCACATCGGCCAATGTAAGTGGACAACCCTCTCCCCGTAACTTCAGGGAGATAAGCGACGAAATCAAGCAGGCGGTAGATTATATCGTCAACGTCCGTCAGGAGGAAATCGACGAACCGGCACCCTCCAGCATCATCAAGCTGGGACAGGGAGGACAAATCAAAATCATAAGACCCTGACATGAAACAGATACATTTGGACACCAAACTGCTGATGCGTGACTTCATCGGCTGGCGCGAACGCCATATCAAAGAGAAGAAGTTCATCCTGATACTGAGCTTCCTCGTCGGTATTTTCACCGCCCTGGCTGCTTTGATTCTCAAGACCTTTATCCATTGGATACAAAACTTCCTCACTGAGAATTTCGATACCACCGAGGCCAACTACCTCTATTTGGTATATCCCGTTGTGGGTATCTTCCTGGCCGGTCTCTTCGTGCGGTATGTCGTGAAGGACGACATCAGTCATGGAGTAACCAGGATTCTCTATGCCATCTCCCGTCGTCAGGGACGCATCAAGCCGCACAACACCTGGAGCAGTGTGATAGCCAGCTCCATCACCATCGGATTCGGTGGATCGGTAGGAGCCGAGGCACCCATTGTACTGACCGGTTCCGCTATCGGCAGTACGCTCGGCAGTCTCTTCAAGATGGAGCACCGTACGCTGATGCTGCTGGTGGGGTGTGGAGCGGCTGGTGCCGTAGCCGGTATCTTCAAGGCTCCTATTGCCGGTCTGGTCTTCACTTTGGAGGTGCTGATGATAGACCTTACCATGACCTCGTTGCTCCCGCTGCTCATCTCTGCCGTGACTGCTGCCACGGTGAGCTATGTCACCACAGGCACCGATGCCATGTTCAAGTTCCACCTCGACCAGCCTTTTGAGCTTGAGCGCATCCCTTACGTCATCCTTCTGGGCATCTTCTGCGGACTGGTTTCGCTCTATTTCACCCGCGCCATGAACCGGGTAGAGGGTCTCTTTGGCAAGCAGAAGAGTCCCTACCGCAAGCTGGCTCTGGGTGGTAGTATGCTGAGCATCCTTATTTTCCTCTTTCCCCCGCTCTATGGTGAAGGGTATGACACCATCGAGTTGCTGCTCAACGGTACCAGCAATGCCGAATGGGACACGGTGATGAATAACTCCTTTTTCTACGGCCACGGACAATGGCTACTGGTCTATCTGCTGCTGATTATTCTGTTTAAGGTGTTTGCCTCCAGTGCCACCAACGGCGGTGGCGGTTGTGGTGGTATCTTTGCCCCCTCGCTCTACTTAGGTTGCATAGCCGGCTTCATCTTCTCCCATTTCATCAACGATTTCAATGTTACCACTTTCCTGCCGGAGAAGAATTTTGCTCTGATGGGTATGGCCGGTGTGATGAGCGGCGTGATGCATGCACCGCTCACCGGTGTCTTCCTTATCGCCGAGCTCACCGGCGGTTACGACCTCTTTCTGCCGCTGATGATTGTGGCCGTCAGCTCCTACCTCACCATCATCGCCTTTGAACCACACAGTATCTACTCCATGCGTTTGGCCAAGAAGGGTGAGCTCATCACCCACCATAAGGACCGTGCGGTGCTGACGCTGATGAAAATGGAGCATGTGGTGGAGAAGGATTTTCAGATTGTCCACCCTGAAATGGATCTCGGGCAACTGGTACATGCCATCTCGGCCACCCGTCGCAATGTCTTCCCCGTAACAGATTCGGCAGACAAGCTCATCGGCATAGTGCTGCTCGACGACATCCGCAACATCATGTTTCGCCAAGAACTCTACCACCGTTTCACCGTGGGCAAGTTTATGACCTCACCTCCGGCACGTCTGCACAACTACGACAGCATGGAGACCGTGATGCAGGTATTTGACGATACCAAGGCCTGGAATCTCCCGGTGGTGGATGAGGAGGGCCGATACCTCGGATTTATCTCCAAATCGAAGATATTCAACAACTACCGTCAAGTGCTGGTGCACTTTTCAGACGAATAAACCCTGATTTTAACCCCATCCTTAAAAACATTATCCTTATTATGAACAGTATGAAACGATTAGTAAGTACCCTCTTTGGCCTGTTGCTCTGTGCGATAGTCGCCGCACAAGGATTGAAAACATTGGAGTTGAGTGATGTAACTGGAGGCAAATTCGCACCACGCAACATTGCCAACATCTTGCCTATACCAGGCGATGGTGAGTATTACACACAGATGAATGCTACCCATACGCAGGTGGTGAAGTATTCCTTCAAGACGGGCAAGGAGGTAGAGGTGCTCTTTGATGCAACCACTGCCCGTGAATGTCCCTTCAAGCGGTTCGACAGCTACAGCTTCTCGCCCGATGGCAGCAAACTGCTCATCGCTACGGAAACCAACTACATCTACCGCCGTTCCTACCAGGCGGTACACTATATCTATAGTCTCAAGCGCAACATCGACGGCAAGATCAATAACGTGGTGGAGCGTCTTAGCGACGGCGGTCCGCAGCAGGCTCCCGTCTTCTCTCCTGACGGCACCATGGTGGCCTTCGTACGTGACAACAACATCTTCTTGGTCAAGCTGCTCTATGGCAACAGCGAGAGTCAGGTGACTGAGGATGGCAAACGCAACGAGGTGCTCAACGGCATCCCCGACTGGGTCTATGAGGAGGAGTTCTCCATGAACAGCGCCTTGGAGTTCAGTGCCGACAGCAAGATGCTGGCCTATATCCGGTGGGACGAGCGAGAGGTTCCTCTCTACTCCTTCCCCCTCTTTGCCGGACAGGCTCCCCACAGGCAGGCTTTGGAGAAGTACCCGGGTGCCTATACCTATAAATATCCCAAGACCGGAGAGGTCAACTCCAAGGTTTCGGTACACACCTTCGACATCAAGAGCAAGGTGACGCGGCAGATGCAGGTGCCGGTGCAGAAGGATGACTACATCCCCCGCATCTTCTTCACCCGCGATGCCGAGAAACTGGCCGTGGTGACGCTCAACCGCCATCAGAACGAGCTGAACCTCTACATCGCCAACCCCAGGAGCACGGTCTGCAAACTCCTCTTCAGGGACCAGAGCGACACCTATATCAGCGAGGATGCCTTGAACCAGATTCGGTTCTATGACGACCATTTCAGCTACTTGAGTGAACGCAATGGCTACAGCCACCTCTACTGGTGCAACCTGACGGGGACCCAGCAACGTCAGATAACCGACGGTAAATTTGAGGTGAAGAGTTTCCTCGGTTACGATGAGGCTGAGGGTAGCTTCTACTACAGCGCCAACGAGGAGAGCCCAATGTGCCAGGCTATCTACAAAATCGACAAGAAAGGAAAGAAAAGCAAGCTTAGCAGCCAGCGCGGCACCAATAGCGCTATCTTCAGTAGCAACATGAAGTATTTTGTCAACCGTTACCAGAGCCTCAGTACTCCCACGGTCATCACTCTCCATCAGGCTGACGGCAAGTTGCTTACCACGTTACTTGATAACCGGGAACTGAAGCAGATGCTGGCTACTTACGACATTCCGCAGAAGGAGTTCTTCCAGTTTACCACTTCAGAAGGGGTGACGCTCAATGGATGGATGATGAAACCCTGCCACTTCGATGCCTCCAAGAAATACCCTGTACTGATGTTCCAATACAGCGGACCGGGCTCACAACAGGTGCTGGACCGTTTTGGTATCTCTTGGGAGACCTACATGGCTTCACGCGGCTACGTGGTGGTCTGCGTGGACGGACGGGGCACCGGCGGGCGAGGAGCCGATTTTACCAAGTGTACCTACTTGAAGTTGGGCATCTTGGAGGCTAAGGACCAGGTGGAAACAGCTCTCTGGTTGGGCAATCAGAGCTACGTGGATAAGAATCGCATCGGCATCTGGGGATGGAGCTTTGGCGGATACATGACCATCATGAGTATGAGCGAGGGACGTCCGGTATTCAAGGCGGGAGTAGCAGTAGCTGCCGTGACTGATTGGAACTACTACGACACCATCTACGGCGAACGCTTCATGCGTACTCCACAGGAGAATGGAGAAAATTACCGGGCTACCTCAACCTTCACCCGCGCCCATCAGCTTCACGGCAGTCTCCTGTTGGTTCATGGCATGGCTGATGACAATGTCCATTTCCAGAACTGTGCTGAATATGCCGAGGCCCTGGTGCAGCTGAACAAGCCCTTTGAAATGCAGGTCTATACCAACCGTGACCACGGTATCTATGGTGGCAAGACACGTCTCCACCTCTATACCCGGCTGACCAACTTCTTCGACCGTGAACTGAAATGACATACCGAAGCTGCTGTGACGCATCCTAACGGCTCACGGCTCATCACCATTCATGAACTTTAGATACCTCATGGAAGAGAACCAGAAAAAAAGAGTACGCAAGCCCGATTGGCTGAAGGTCAGCATCGGTGCCAACGAAAGATATACCGAGACTAAGCGGATAGTGGAGTCGCACTGTCTCCACACCATTTGCAGCAGTGGGCGTTGCCCCAATATGGGCGAATGTTGGGGGCGGGGAACGGCCACCTTCATGATTGGAGGTGACATCTGTACCCGTTGCTGCCGCTTCTGCAATACGCGGACGGGAAAGCCTAACCCCTTGGACCCCAAGGAACCGGCACGAGTGGCTCACAGTGTGGAACTGATGAAGCTGCACCATGCCGTCATTACTTCGGTGGATCGGGATGACCTGCTCGACCTGGGTGCTGCCCATTGGGCTGCTACGGTACGGGAAATCAGAGCAGTCAATCCAGAGACAACAGTAGAGGTGCTGATTCCCGACTTTCAAGGACGTCCGGAACTGGTGGCACAGGTGATAGCGGCCAATCCGCACATCATTGCCCACAATATGGAGACCGTGCGCCGTCTTACTCCTGAGGTACGGAGCGTGGCGCGATACGAAACCAGCCTTGCTGTGCTCAAGCAGGTGGCGGAGAGCGGCATTGCCTGCAAGACCGGCATTATGGTAGGACTTGGCGAGACGCCCGAGGAGGTGGAGGAGCTGATGGATGATCTGCGTAGGGTAGGTTGCCAGATACTCACCATCGGACAGTATCTGCAACCGTCGCACCGCCACTATCCCGTGGCGGAGTATGTCACTCCGGAGCAGTTCAAACGCTACAAGGAGATTGGATTGTCCAAAGGATTCACCCAAGTGGAGAGTGCCCCGCTGGTCCGTTCCTCCTACCATGCGGAGAAATCGTTGGAATTTTTGAATAAGTAATCAGGCTGATAATCAGCCACTCTTTGGACGTACGACCACGCACTCTATGGTCGTACGTTCAAATGGTGTATGCACGTACGTCCTGACCACCTATGGACGTACGACCAAAGAAGCTATGGACGTACGTCCAAAGCAACAATGAACGGCATTGAACGCGAATGAACGAAAAGTGAATGAAACCCCGACTTTTTGAACTGATTTTGAATCTTTTTTGAACGGGAATGAACCTCTTTTTTGCCCTTTTGCGCTCACCAAAGCTCCCAATCGGTTTTACCAGCTCTGAAGGGTAGTTGCCGTTGTAAAGAAAAATCTAACTTTCTTAGGCGAAATGCTAAGGAATGGTACCTTGTTGGTGAATCCGCAACTCAGACGTAAATCAGGAAGAT
>CAMGIP010000057.1 GCA_946056155.1 uncultured Mediterranea sp.
AGCACCGCATGGCCGAGCAGGCCAAGGTAGAGGCTGGCAAGAAGAAGATTGAGTGGGGATCGCAAATCCGCAGTTATGTCTTCGATGACCGCCGTGTGAAGGACCACCGTACCAACTACCAGACCAGCGATGTCAACGGCGTGATGGACGGTAAAATTGACGGTTTCATCAAGGCCTACCTGATGGAGTTTGCCGGTGCGGAACAGGAATAACCCATGGAAAAACATAAATAAAACATATTACCCTAATATCTAATTCCTGATATGTATAAAATTTTTAAAGGATTCCAACTGGTAGAGTCTTATCATGCCAGCAAGAAGGCCAAGCGGCTTTCAGAGAACAAAGTCCCGAGTCGTATTATCAAGCTTACCATTGCCATTGTAGCCTCTTTGGCATTGTGGCTTCTTCCGCCTGAGATGCTCGGCATTCCCAATCTGTCGTTGATTGAGCAGCGTCTGATTGCTATTTTCGTGTTTGCCACCCTGATGTGGGTGCTGGAAGCAGTACCTGCATGGACCACTTCATTGGTGGTTGTGGTGTTGTTGTTGCTCTGTACCTCCGACAGCAGTCTATGGTTCTTTGCTCAGGACAATGCTGTGCAGGAGTTGGGTACGCAGGTGAAGTACAAATCCATCATGCACTGCTTTGCCGACCCCATCATCATGCTCTTCATCGGTGGATTCATCCTGGCTATTGCTGCTACCAAGAGCGGACTGGATGTGATGCTGGCCAAGGCGCTACTCAAGCCTTTCGGCACGCAGTCCAAGTATGTGCTGCTCGGTTTCATCTTAGTGACGGCGCTCTTCTCCATGTTCATCAGTAATACCGCTACGGCGGCCATGATGCTCACCTTCCTCACGCCGGTGCTCAAGGCTTTGCCTGCCGACGGTAAGGGAAAGATTGGTCTGGCTTTGGCCATCCCCGTAGCAGCCAACGTGGGCGGTATGGGTACCCCCATCGGTACGCCTCCCAACGCTATTGCGCTGAAGTACCTGAACAATCCCGAAGGGCTGAACCTCAACATCGGTTTCGGTGAGTGGATGAGCTTCATGACTCCCTACACCATTGTGGTGCTCTTCATTGCCTGGTTTATCCTGCTCCGTCTCTTCCCCTTCAAGCAGAAGACCATTCACTTGGAGATTGAGGGTGAGGCCAAGAAGGACTGGCGCAGCATCGTGGTCTATGTCACCTTTGCCATCACCGTGCTCCTCTGGATGACCGATAAATATACCGGTGTGAATGCCAATGCCGTGGCTATGATTCCTGTGGCTGTATTCTGTGTGACGGGTGTCATCACCAAGCGCGACTTGGAGGAAATCAACTGGAGTGTGCTCTGGATGGTGGCCGGTGGTTTTGCGCTGGGTGTAGCCCTCAACGAGAGCGGACTGGCCAAGCAGTTGATTTCTACCATACCGTTCAACACCTGGTCGCCTGCATTGATGATTGTCGGTTCCGGTCTGCTCTGCTGGGCCATGGCCAACTTCATCTCCCACACGGCCACTGCTGCCCTGCTCGTGCCTATCCTGGCCATCGCTGGTGAGAGCATGAGCGATTCGTTAGCTGTAATGGGTGGTGTGCAGACCCTGCTCATCGGTGTAGCCCTTGGCTCTTCACTCGCTATGATTCTGCCCATCAGTACGCCTCCCAATGCTTTGGCTCATGCCACCGGACTTATCCAGCAGAAGGATATGGAGAAGGTGGGTATCGTGATGGGTCTTATCGGCCTGGTAATCGGCTACGGTATGCTCATCTTCTTAGGATCGAGCGGTATTCTTTAAAGCTCAGACAGCAGGGGATACGGTTCTGTAAGCTGCGGCTTCTGACCGTTCACTGAGCGGCAAAACAGGTTCCGCGGATAGCTCCCTGCAGTAGTATAAACCATTCAAGAAGGCGTGACAACGGGTGAAAACCGTTGCTCACGCCCTCTTTTTTAAGAAATATGGGTTATTAAGGCAGAAAAAACGAAATTAGGTTAATGGTTTTAAATGAAACTATTAACTTTGTGGCAAATTATAAAAACCAACAGTATGACTTATCATCATTTGTCTGTCTTGATTCATCGTCAGGCAGAGAAGTATGGGGATAGAATAGCTCTCAAGTACAGAGACTATGAGAAAGCACAATGGATTCCCATCACGTGGAATGAATTTTCCCACGAGGTGAAGGTGACGGCCAATGCCATGGCCAAGATTGGAGTGCAAGTGCAGGAAAATATCGGCATTTTCTCACAGAACAAGCCCGAATGTCTTTTTGTGGATTTTGCAGCCTTTGCCAACCGGGCAGTCACCATTCCGCTCTACGCCACCAGTTCGCCTGCCCAGGCGCAATATATCATCAACGATGCGCAGATCCGCTTTCTCTTTGTGGGCGAGCAGTTCCAGTATGATGCTGCATTCAGTGTGCTGGGACTCTGCCAATCCATCGAACGGTTGATTCTCTTTGACAAACATATCGTGCGAGACGCGCGTGACACCACTTCCATATATTTCGATGAATTCCTGAAGATGGGTGAAGGGCTGCCCTGCAACGACCTGGTGGAGCAGCGTACCCGTGAGGCCAAGCCGGAAGATACGGCCAATATCCTCTATACCTCCGGTACCACGGGCGAGCCCAAGGGTGTTGTGCTACTGCATGAGGCCTGGTTGGACCAGTTCGTGAGCCACGATGCCCGGCTGACCAACTTTACCGATGAGGATATCTCGCTCTGCTTCCTTCCCCTGACCCACGTCTTTGAGCGGGGATGGACCTACGTCTGCCTCCACAAGGGTGTACAGGTATGCATTAACCTCCGTCCGCAGGATATCCAGACCACCATCAAGGAGGTGCGCCCCACGGTCATGTGCAGCGTGCCCCGCTTCTGGGAGAAGGTGTATGCTGGCGTACAGGAGAAGATAGCTCAAGAGACCGGTGTGCGTAAGATAGCGATGCTGGACGCCATCAAGGTGGGTATGGAGCACAATATCGACTACATCCGCGTGGGCAAGAAACCGCCCATGTGGCTCCATCTGAAATACAAGTTCTACGAGAAGACGGTCTATGCCATCCTGAAGAAGACCATCGGTATAGAGCGAGGCAACTTTTTCCCAACTGCTGGTGCTGCCGTGCCTGACGAGATTTGCCGTTTTGTGCATGCCGTGGGTATCAACATGATGGTGGGTTATGGACTGACGGAGAGCTGTGCCACAGTCTCCTGTTTCCCCGCCGAGCAGTACGAAATCGGTTCGGTGGGTGAGGTGCTTCCCAGTGTGGAGGTGAAGATTGGTGAGGATAACGAGATTCTGCTGCGAGGCAAGACCATCACCCGCGGTTACTACCGCAAGGCGGAGGCTACAGCAGCTGCTATTGATGCCGACGGATGGTTCCACACCGGGGATGCCGGTTATCTCAAGGGACGCACCCTTTACCTGACGGAGCGCATCAAGGACCTCTTCAAGACCAGCAACGGCAAGTATATCTGTCCGCAGGCGCTGGAGACCAAGTTGGGTATTGACCGCTACATCGACCAGATTACCATCATTGCCGACCAGCGCAAGTTTGTCTCAGCGCTTATCGTCCCAGTCTATGATCTGGTGGAGAAGTATGCCCAGGAGAGAGGCATAGCTTTTGCTTCCCGTGAGGAGTTGCTGGCCCATCCGCAAGTACAGGAGCTCTTCCTCAGTCGCATTGAGACGCTGCAGCAGCAGTTTGCCCACTACGAACAGGTGAAACGCTTTACCTTGCTGCCGGAGCCTTTCAGTATGCAGAACGGTGAGCTGACCAATACGCTGAAGATCAAGCGCAGTGTGGTGGCCAAGCACTACAAGGAGCAGATCGACAAGATGTATGAAGTATAAGATATACGATTGATTTGTATTGTATCACAGAACCATTGATGTATGAACTATCCAATCGAACTGCTTACGCAGGAGGCTGTGGGATTGCTCCAGGTGCTCATCAGCATCCCCTCAGTGAGCCGCGATGAGGCTCTGGCAGCCGATGCGTTGCAACGCTATATTGAGATGCAGGGCATCCAGACGGGGCGTAAGGGAAACAATGTCTGGTGCATGAGCCCGATGTTTGATACCCAACGCCCTACGTTGCTGCTCAATTCGCATATAGACACGGTGAAGCCGGTGGCGGGCTGGATGAAGCAGCCCTTCAAGCCGCGCTTGGAGAGCAACGGCAAACTCTTCGGCTTGGGCAGTAACGATGCCGGAGCCAGCCTGATGAGCCTGCTTCAGGTCTTTATTCAGCTCTGCTCCTCACCCCAACCCTATAACCTCATCTTCCTCGCCTCATGTGAGGAGGAGGTGTCGGGCAAAGGGGGTATAGAGTCTGTGCTGCCGATGCTTCCTCCCATCTCCTTCGGGCTGGTGGGGGAACCTACGGAGATGCAGCCGGCCATTGCCGAAAAGGGGCTGATGGTACTGGACGTGACGGCCACGGGACGTTCCGGACATGCCGCCCGTGAGGAGGGGGACAATGCTATCTATAAGGTACTGGAGGATATTGCCTGGTTCAGGGATTATCGTTTTGAGAAGATCTCTCCGTTGCTTGGCCCAGTGAAGATGAGTGTGACGGTTATCCAGGCCGGTACCCAGCACAATGTGGTGCCCGACCGCTGCACCTTCACCGTGGATATCCGCAGCAACGAGTGTTACAGCAATGAGGAACTTTTTGAAGAGATTAGCCGGCATATCCAGTGCCAGCCTGTGGCCCGCTCTTTCCGATTGAGCTCATCACACGTCTCGCCCGACCATCCGTTGGTACGTCAGGCTGTGGCCATGGGCAGAACTCCCTTCGGGTCGCCTACGCTGAGTGACCAGGCCCTGATGCGTTTCCCCTCCATGAAGATGGGACCCGGCAAGAGCAGCCGCTCCCATACGGCAGATGAGTTTATCTTTGTACAGGAGATTCAGGAGGCTATCGGTCTCTACCTCCGTCTGCTTGACGGAACAGCTATCGGTTGAGCCAGGGTTCAGGATTGAGTTTCTCCTTCTCCTTGCGCAGTTGGAAGTGGAGCACAGTGCGGCTGTTGTCGTTCTTGTCACTATAAATCGTGCCTAGGATCTGTTTGGTCGTTACCGTATCTCCCGTCTTAACTGCTGCCGAAGAGAGGTTACAATAGACCGAGATGTAGTTGCCGTGTCTGACCAATATGCCTATTGTGCCGTTGAAGTCGAAGACAGCGGCAACCTTCCCGCCGAAGATGGCGCGGGCCTTTGCCCCCGGTTGTCCCTGGATATCGATACCCTTGTTGTCCAACTTCACGTTGGACAGGTTCTTCACGTTATACTGCCCGTAGTGGCTGACAATCAGGTAGGGGCCGGTGATAGGCATAGGGAGCCGGCCTCGGTTGGAGGCAAAGTCCGCCGAGAGTTCGCGGTCAGCCTTGGTGAGTGAGAACTTCTGGATCGGTGCCGTTTTGCTGCTTCCGGATCCCATTTTCGTACCGCTTCCCTTTTCCTTTCGGCGTGCTTCGGCCTCGCGTCGCGCCTCCTCTTCGGCCCGTTTGCGCGCGCGTTCTATCTCTTCTGCAATCAGCTTATCGATGCGTGCATTCAGTTGGTTGGCCTGGCGTCGTTTCTTGGCCAGTTCGCTCTGTATGCCCTTCTGCTTTCGTTTGAGGCTGTCAATCAGTACCTTCTTCTCCTTCTCCTGTTTTTCCAACTTCACCTTCTCCTCTTCACGCTCTTTCAGGAGTCGCTGTTTGGCTCCCCGCACCTGTTTCAGCTCCGCCCTTTTCTTCTTCACCTGTTCCTGTTTCTCCAAGATTTCCTCTCCCTGCAGACGTTGGTAGGTGGCATACTCCCGCACGTAGCGCATACGGCGGTAGGTCTGTGCCAGGTTGTCGGCTGAGAAGATAAACATCAGTTTCTCCTGGATGGAGCGGTTCTTGTAGAGGTACTGTACCGATGCTTCATACTTCTTCTTCTTGTCGTTGAGGTCGCGCTGCAGCTTGGCCAACTGCCGTTCCAGTTTGCCCAGTTCGCCGTCGATGCGGTCCACATCCGCATTGATTTGCGCGATGTACCGTTTGCGTTCCTCAATCTGTCCGGTCAGAGCTGCCAGTCCGTTGAGTTGGCTACCCACGTTCTTTTTCGTGCTCTTGAGCAGACTCTCCGATTCGGCAATCTGCTTCTGCAGTTCCCCACGCTTTCCCTCCAACTCTTTGATGAGTTTGTTGGTCTGTGCGGTCATGACGCCGCACAGAAGGCAGGTAAAGAGAAGAAATATCCAGCGCTTCATTACAGTTCTGTTTTGTTTGTTTTCCGAGGTTTACTTTGCAAATCCCATCAGCATTTCCAGTAGCTCTTCCACGCTCACCTCTTTGTAGCGGGAGCTTACGGTGGTAGGGGAGATGTTGAAGGGAGATGAGGAGAAGTCATACAGCTCTATCTTGGCCTTTTTCAGCGAGGGGATGCCCAGCTCGGCTCCGGTCAGCGTTCGCTTACCATTGGGCTTTGCCGCCTGATAGAGTATCTTCTCCAACCGTCCGTAGGTAGCTTTGCGGGGCAGCAGCTCCTTCAGTTCACCGGGACGGGCCTGTACGTAACGCTTGCCCATCCGATCGACGATAATGATACCGTCAGGTGAAACCTCCAAGCGGCCCACTTCGCTGCGGAGGATAGGCATCAGCAGCGAGAGCTGTACCCGTTCATCCTCCTTCATCTTCAGGGTGCCTCCAATGGTATAGACGGCTCCCTGCTTGGCAGGGATGGTCAGCTTCACTTTGGAGGAGAGGTAACCGGTGGATTCACCGCTCATGCCGTGGCGTGAGGAGCGGCAACCGGTGAGAAACAGCAGGTTGACTGCTACTGCTGCGAGCAGTAGCAGGTGGTAGATGCGGGTATGTGGTGAAATGATTCGGCTCATAAATGCTTATTTTTAGTTGATGAATTACAAGTTGACTTGTTCTTTCGCACCGGCTTGTCTCATAGAGCAGCCGGCTCCTCCCCCCTATTCGGCAATGTACCTCTTTTGGGAGATTTTCCGTTTCAGGGTCTTTGACTCGCTACCCTTTTCCAAGGCCTGTTTCCAGTAGGAGAGTGCTCCCCCCAGGTCATCGGTGTGGGCATGGATGTCGCCGCAATGTTCCAGTATATCGCTGCTGGGGTCTTTCTCATTTTTGATGGCTTCATCAATGTAGATGCGGGCTTGGGCATAGTTGCCCTTGACAAAGAGAATCCAGGCATAGGTATCCAAATAGGTGGCATTCTGCGGTTCGGCCTTCACGGTGCGGTAGCTCATCTCCTCCGCCTTGTCCAACTCCTTCCGTTCAAGGGAGAGGTAGTAGGCGTAGTTGTTGAGCACACCGATGTTGTCCGCGTTGTACTCCAGCGCCTTGTCGTAGGCCTCATACGCCTCCTGATTCTTTCCCTTGGAGTGACAGGCATCGCCAATGATGTTGTAGAAGTCGCTCACAATCTCCTTGCGTGTCTGCGGATTGATGTGGATCAGTGCCTTGCGACAGATGGCCTCCGCTTCATCCATCCGTTCAAAGTGGTTGTAGGCGATGGCCAAGTAGAAATAGAATTCCGGTACATCGGGATTACTCTCTACCCCCGCTTCACACAGTTGGATAATCTCCTCGTACTTCTCCTTGTTGGCTGCTTCACTCAGTAACATAAGTCGAGCGGCCGTGTTGGTAGGATCAATCTCTATAATTTGACGCAGCACGGGGAGCGATGCCTCCTTCATATCCTTGGAGATGAGGTATTGGGCATAGAGCATGGGCAGGTCAGCCTCGTCCGGCTCTTCGGCCATGATGCGGTCAAAGAGCTTGATGATGCGTGTGCTGTCGGATGTCTCTGCCTGTTCGTTCTCTGCAATCAGCTGCCGCATGACCCCCAGTTTGATTTGCGGTTCCACCTTCCGGTTGAAGAGGAGCGAGTCAATCTGCTGTCGGTAGAGCTCCTTCTCTCCCGTGGTTTCGTAGTAGGAGGCCAAGGAGTAGCGTGCCAGTACGTTGTCCGGATCTTCATCCAGTACGGAGCGGTAGATGCGGTAGGCCTCCTCCTCCTTTTTCTGCTGGAGGTAGAAGTCCCCGAGGAAGACCCGGTACCTTGCTTCGGCCGGATATTCGTTTACCAAAGCCTCAATCTCCTGCTTGGCCCGGCTTTTATCCTCCATTCGGAGGTAGATGCGGTATTTCTCCATGCTGAGCTGTTCGTTCTTGCCCATGAATCCCTCCAAGCGGTTGAGCACACCAATCACCTGGTCATACTGCTCTGTACGGTTGTAGATTTCCAGGAGTGAGTAGAGCGGATCCCTACGGTCGGGGAAGGTGACGGTCATCTGCTCCAACAGCGTGGTAGCCTTCTCCCGCTCGTCCTGTTCCAGGTAGAGATTGGCCAATGCCTGCTGATACCAGAAGTTGTTCGGTTCCTCAGAGGCTGCCACTTCCAATGCCTGCAGGGCCTGTGCCGGCTGTTTGAGGAAGAGGTAATATTGCGAGAGTTCGTAGTGTGCCGATGCAGCATAGGGTTGTATGCTGAGGCAATGTTGAAGCAGAGTGAAGGCTACGTCGTAGTGACGCAGGGCCTTCTGTTTCACGGCCTCTAAAAAGTAGTAGTCGTAGCGGCGCTGCTCCTCCGGCGAGAGGGGTTGGGACTTTGCTGTAGGTGCAGTGCCCTTTTTCTTCTTCGCCTTCTTCTTCTTGTCCGCTTTCTGCTTGTCACTCTTCTTCTGTTTATCAGCCTTTTGCTTTCCGTGCATGGAGGTCAACTCCTCTGGGGCAGGGAAGGGAAGAGGCAGATGCTCCTCTGCTCGGGTAAGGGTGTCTAAGCTACCCCACAGCAGAAGCAGGAGGCACCACAGCAACCTCCTCCACGCGCGCGTACTATACATATCTGTTGCTTGTCTCATTCCATCCACTCTATTTCTTGCCTGTGTGTCCGAATCCGCCCTCTCCGCGTTCTGTACTCTCCAATTGTTCCACGGGTTGCCATTCCACCTGTTCGTGGCGTGCGACCACCATCTGGGCGATGCGCTCTCCGTCCTCTATCACGAAGGGGTCGGCAGAGAGGTTGACCAGGATGACACATACCTCGCCGCGGTAGTCGGCATCGATGGTACCGGGCGTGTTGAGTACCGTGATACCCTTCTTCAGTGCCAATCCGCTGCGTGGACGCACTTGGGCTTCATAGCCGGCCGGCAGGGCGATGTAAAGTCCTGTGGGTACCAGTACTCTTTGCAGCGGTTGCAGGGTGATGGGTTCGTTGAGGTTGGCTCTGAGGTCAAGTCCTGCAGAGAGTGGGGTAGCGTATTGAGGCAGCGGGTGCTTCGACTTATTGATAATCTGTACTTTCATTGTTCTTTCACTTTTAATTGGCGAAAGTAGGGCTTTTTGCTTAAATAGGGGCTGTTTAGGCAGTTAAATAAATAGAAAGAGGCAGTTCGAGGGATTATTCAACCCTGATTGAAGGGGAACCGACCAGCATAGGAACAACCAAGGGGCACCACAAAAATACCCCACACCTCAACACTTGCTTGGAGGCATGGGGCTACCTGCTTTAGTCTATGGGATTTCGCTGAACCGCGGGACTGTCATTCAGCAGAGTAGGGGTCCGTCAGATTTAACCCCGGGGTACAATTCCACGAACAGTAGGGGTTCGTTAGATTTTACCCCGGGGTATAATTTCATGAACAGTAGGGGGGCATTTTCATAACCCTGAATCCCTACTTCTTGAGGTGCGCGAGAGGGGGTGAACCGCCTCTCTCCGACGCTTATTTTTCCGGCAGGAAGACCTTGTGTGAACCGGAGGTGAGGCAGAGCGCGTCCGGTTCGTTGGCTAAGAACGACTGGATGTGTCGCATCCGCTTCTCGGCCAGAATCTCATCCACTGTGATGAGGATACCCGTCTCCTCCACATCGCCGAATTCATCGTTGATGGCTGTGCCGAACATCTTCATGGTGGGGCTCAGACTCATGTAGGCATTGACCAAGGGAGGTATGTTGTAGCCCAGTTTGCGGATTTCAGTATTCAGAATCTTGTAGTCCTCCTTGAAAGAGTCCTTGCAGAAGAGGGTTGAGAGCTCCTGTTCATTGGTTTCGAGAGTCAGCGGTTCGAAAGGAGTGACCAGTTGCTCCTTGTCGCCGAAGTGCTTGCGCAGGAAATGGAGAATCATATCCCGTCCGCGGCGGTTGTAGCTCGGATACATGGTCACTTTACCGAAGAAATACTTCACGTTGGGCATGACGACGGTGAGTGCACCCAATCCGTCCCAGAGGTTATCCAAAGCAAAGAGTCCCTTGCTGCCTGCCCGGGTCGATTGATACTCTAAAGTGACGAAAGAGCGCCCCAATTCGATGGTAGTAGGGAGGTACTCGTCGAGAAATCGCTGGGAGAAGTTGAACATGTGGGAGGTGGCCAGCAGCGGTGTACCCTTCCGGTCGAAGCGTACATCCGTACCGAGGATGTAGCGGTATCCGCCGAGAATCTCCTCAGCCTCAGGGTTCCATACGATAAGCTGCTTGTAGGGCTTATCCATGACGTCATACTCGTCAATATCCGTTTTTTTGCCTGTTCCTCCTCCCGCGGCGCGGAAGGCTATCTCTCTCAGGCGCCCAATCTCCAGCATGGTGTGCGGCGAGTCCTGGGCCGTAATGATGTAGATTTGGTTGTTGCTCTTGTTGGTCATTCTCAGGCGTTTCTCTTCGGTGAGTTCGGCCTTGATTAACTCTTTACTAATCGGAGCTATAATCTCTTCTTCCATATCTCTCTTATGCTTTGTTGTTATGTTTTTCTCTCTTGAGTGTTTTGGTTTCTCTGTTAAGCTAAGGTATAGACCACATCCTTGACATACTGTGCCCATTCGGTAGCCGACTTCGATTTATCGAAAGTCTGCCAAGGAATCGGTTTTCCGATGGTTACCTTGAAGGTCTTGTGTCGGTTTTTCAACATTTCATCGGCCAGATAGAGCATGGCAATGTTGAATTTGATGCCAAAGAACTTGCAGAGGTTGGCTAAGTTGTAGAAAAAGTCCGAATTGCGTCCTTCAAAATGGATAGGCACCACATCCCGTTGGTGCTGTACGCTCTTCACGATAAAGGTCTTTTTCCACTCCAGGTCTCTGATTTTTCCCTGTTGTCGTCTGGAGCAGAGTCCGGCCGGGAACATGATGATGTGGTTGTCCGAAGCGAATCCTTCCTCCACCTGCCTGGGGAAATCCTTGGCCTGTCGTCCCGTCTTGTTGATGGGTATGCAGAGCGGGGCCAGTCCCTGAAGGGTCATGAGCAGGTCATTGACTAAGTACTTCACTTTGCCGTTGTAGTGTTTGCCCAGAATATAGCCCAGGGAGATGCCATCCTGCCCTCCTAAGGGGTGGTTGCTGACAAAGGTGCATAAGCCGTCAGCCGGTAGGTTCTCCAGTCCTCGGATATCCAGATGGGTATCCAGAAACTCCATGCAAGCTTCCAAAAACTCCACGCCCATCTTCCCCTGACTACGGATAAGAAACTCGTTGAGCTCATCCTGGTGGACGATACGCTTGAGGTAGTTGACCACGAAGCGGGGGATGTATTTAGCCTTCTGTGGAGCCTTCTCCTGCAGAATCCGGTCTATGTCTATCAGAAACAATGAGTCTTCAGCCATCTTTTTTTAATTAAATGATGTGCAAAAATAACTCATCTTTTTAATAATCGGCAATAAAACGGCAGAAAAGTGCACCCGAAAGCTATCTATTTACACCCGAAAACAGTCAGAAAGTGATTTTATAACAAATATTTGCCAATTCTCGGGAGAACGGTCTCCAGGATTATCGATAAACTTGCACTCGGAACAGAAGGGGAAGTCCCTCGTGCCCTACCCGCTGTTCCCACCTAATTCACCACTTTATTTACCATCTTTATTCCACTTTTATGAACCAGACAATGACTTTTAATTCACACTTGGTAAGTCTTCAGGATGACTTGTTGAGATTTGCATTGAAGCTGACCGTAGATCCGGAGCAAGCGCTGGACCTGCGACAGGAGACCTCACTCAAAGCCTTGGACAACGAGGGCAAATTTGAGCCCCACACCAATTTCAAGGGGTGGCTCTTTACCATCATGCGCAATATCTTCATCAATGATTACCGTAAGTCGGTGCGCGACCGGACCTATGGAGATCATACGGAGGGCGAGTTTCACCTCAACCAGCCACGCGAGGAGGCT
Source organism: uncultured Mediterranea sp. (assembly GCA_946056155.1). Taxonomy (GTDB): domain Bacteria; phylum Bacteroidota; class Bacteroidia; order Bacteroidales; family Bacteroidaceae; genus Bacteroides. The sequence continues at coordinate 12,137 of CAMGIP010000057.1, forward strand.
TACGAAAGCACCGAGGATGCCTACGACCTGAAGGAGATCCGACGCATCATCCATAAGCTTCCGCGCGAATACAAGATGCCCTTTTCTCTCCATCTGAGAGGATTCAAGTATCGGGAGATTGCCGACCGACTTCACCTTCCGTTAGGAACGGTGAAAAGCCGCATCTTCTTTACCCGTCAGCGGCTGCAACGGGAGCTGAAGGATTTTCGCTGAACAAGTCCACTTATGCTATATCTTCCCCAAAAAACAAGCGCATTCCCGGTCGAATTCGGGAATGCGCTGAGTTTTGTTGTTTTCCTGTAAACTAATCTTTTTTGCTTGAGAAAAATCTCTAATTAACCACCTACTATTACAAATCTAGTAACTTACAATATCTATTTATCTTTAACTTAATAATATCTTTGTTCTTATTGACTGATCATGACTCTTGTCATCGATTCATCAAGCGTGAGTTGACTCTTCCAGTAGGTCGGCCGCCTTGTGCAGTTGATGAGTTGGCTCATTGGCCACAATCTCGATCGGGTTGCTTTTGCTATATCGTCTCAAGCTCTTTATATCCTTCACGCCGGGAAGTACGATGTAGGCATAGTCACCCTGTGAAGGTCTTACGCCGTGGCTTAGGTTAAGGGTAAGTACCTCCCGTGTGAGGATATCGTTTGCATGAGAATGATTAATGTTTTCGGGAAGAGATACCCCATGCCCCGGTGAAGTACCCACGATGCAGGTCCATTGAGGCTGCTCTCCGCGTTCAGGCTTGTCGGTTTGCCGTGCTTCTCCACCAGCACCTCCTCGCCGTGGGTGAGGCACTGGTTGACGGTGGTCAGCACTTGGCCCGTTGCCGTGGAGGTGATGTCGCTGCCCAAGCATACCACCTCATCATCAAAAAAGAACCACTTCTGTTGCCTCACCTGAGTGACATGCGTCAGACAGGTGGGCAGCGAAGGTCAGGTTCGGGATGAAGAGCACACCGAGCACAAGGGATCGGATGCTGTAAGATATTAGGTTAGAGAAATGAGGTTTCTTCATGGGTTGTCAATCATTGATTTGTTGTTGATGAGTGATGAATCTGCTGCAAAAGTATGCCCTTTCATCGGAATGCAGAGACTAGAATCGTGTTAATCAACGGACTATTTTGTACAATTGGACATTCGTATCCCCTTATTTGGACGATTTATGTCAAGGCATCGCGATATTTATCGCTGGTCTGATTCTTGTTCTCTATATGCAGACGGATGACGAAAGGCTCATTGGGAGTCGAAGCCGGCAGCACCACCTGATATTCGTTGCGTGCAGTCTCCTGCACCTTCACCTCCTTCTGCTCTATGTTGGTGGCCTTGATGATATTCACCCCTTGGGGAGTCTTCACCTGCAGTCGGTTGGAGTAGGGGAGCTGGAATACCACCATATAGACCTCATCTCCCTTTCGGGTAAAGTAGCCCCAGTCCTGTTTCTCCCATCCGGCGTAGTCACATCCGTAGATGGCCTCACCATTCTTCTTCATCCAGCGGCCGATGTATTGTGCCAGCTCCTTCTCCTCACTGCGGAAGTCGCCATCCGGCTGCGGGCCGAAGTTCACCACCATGTTACCGCCCATGGACACCGCATGAACAATCCGCTCCAGTACCTCTACCGGTTGCTTCACGTAGCTCAGTGACCACTCCTTGTGGTAACCCCACTGGTTCTCCGGTACCGTCATGCAAGCCTCCCAGTCCCATTGGGTCACCTTCAGGTCCTTCACGGGATGAGGCAGACGCCGTTCGTAGCCCGACTCATAGTCGCCCATCAGATGTCCGTTGCTGTCGAAATGTCTTTTGCCGTAGTCATCGGCTCTGAGTCGGCTGTTGATGGTCACACCCGGCACCATCTCCTTGAGCATCTGTTCCACGTGGGCCGTCCACCAGCCATTCTGCTTGATGCTGGCATCCCAGGTGCCGTCAAACCAGAAGTCCTTCACGGTGGGGTAGCGTGTAGCCAGCTCCTTGAGTTGGTTGTCGGTAAAAGTGAGGAAGCGGCGGAAAGCGATGCTGTCCTCCTTCGTCTTGAGGCTGCTCCTGTAGTCGGGGTGGCTCCAGTCCATCACCGAGAAGTAGAAGTGCACATCGATGTTCTCCGCGTTGTATGCCTTGACCAGTTCGCCGAGGATATCGCGCTTGAAGGGGGTATTAGCTACGGTATATTCGGTATATTGGCTCGGCCAGAGGCAGAATCCCTCGTGGTGCTTGGTGGTGATTTTCACATACTTCACCCCCATCTCTTTGGCCATTCGAGCCCATTTCTTGGCATCAAAGCGGGTTGGGTTCCATTGGTCCATGAGTGTGAGCCACTCATCGGCTGACACCTTTGCCCATACCTTCAGCCATTCGGCGGCACCGGAATAGACCTTTCCGTTCCACTCTCCTCCGGGGATAGCGTAGAGTCCCCAGTGGATGAAGGCACCCAAGCGGTGGTCGCGAAACTGCTTCATCGCAGCATCCTTGCGCTTGCCGAGACGGTCAGCTCCATACTGGAGCCGAATCTCCTGTTCGGCAGGCAACATCTTCTTTTGAGCGTTCAATACAGAGGGAGCCGCCAGGAGGCAGCACCCGATGATCCATAGCCATAAATTTTTCATGCGTAGCATAGGTGTTTTTTCTTTTTGGGTTATACAATGTATTAGCGAAAGAATCTCCAGGTATTGATGGTCTGTTCAGGGATATTTTCCAGATGCAAAAGTAGCCCTTTCCCACCGAACTTCTTTACTCCTTTTGCGTCAAGTGTTGCTCATTCCGCTCACCTTATCCTCTTTTGCCCCTAATCGGCTCTCCAGATATTGTCCGTGGATAGCCCACACAAAAACTGTTAGCCAAATATCATCGTGC
>CAMGIP010000058.1 GCA_946056155.1 uncultured Mediterranea sp.
ACATAGCCGTAGAAGTCGTGATAGCGCTCATAGAGTTCTGCCTCATGCCGTTGGTTCTCTACCAGCATACGTGCCGTGTAGTTCTTCGGGTGGCGCTGGAGGAAAACCCGCTGTGCCTCCTGTTGCGGTTGGTAGAAGCTGTCGGTCCAGCAGGCTTGGGGCAGTATGAAGGTCTGGATGTGCCGATAACCGGCCTCTTCCAACTGCTTCACCTTGTGGGGCAGCGTATCTATTTCGGGATAGGCATCCAACCAGAACTGTTCAATCTCCTCTGGCCGCTCCTCAGTGAGCCAGGTGGCGTCGGTTACGGCAATCCATCCGCCCGGTTTCAGGTAGGATTTCCAGAGGTTGATTCCCTTTTGGAAACCAACATTATAGATGGCCCCTTCTGACCAGATGAGGTCGAGGCTCTGCTCCTCGAAGGGGAGGGCGCCCATGTCGCCGACGATGCCGATCACCTGATGCTCCAATCCGGCCTTTTTACACCGCTCATTCAGGCGGTCAATGAATTGAGGAAAGAGGTCCAGGCCCACGATGGAGGCATCGGTATGTGCGGCAATGGTTAGGGTCTGTGTGCCCGTGCCACATCCCAGGTCGGCAATCTTTGCCTTTTGTGGCAGCGGGCCAACGAGCTGCAGGGCGCGGAGTGTAGCCTCCTCATTGCCTGGCCCTTGCCGTTCAATGGAGGAAAAATAGTCACAGATGAGGCTGAAATCGAAGTTGTGGATCGACTCTTCGGCGTGATTGGATAGAGAAGCGTCTTGTGAATTTGAGGAGTTTTGTTTGTTTGAAAAATCCTGTGTATTCGAAAAATCTTGTGTATTCATTATTGTAAAGTCATTATTCAGGAATCTCCTGAGGTGAAAATTAGATGAAAAACTATCCGCTTCGGCCACCAAGCAGGTTTCCGAAGGAACTCTTCTAAGGGATAACTTAGCGAAACAGAGGATGTTACGCTAAGTTATTTACTTTACAATATCCAGGTTCTTCTTCATACTGGGGCAAAGGTAGTCAAATCCTGCGAAAGAGCAAACATTCTGCACAAGTATTTCTTCTAATAAATATCAAACATTCGGCAGCAAGTTTTTCTTCTGATAAACGGCAGGAAAAACTGTTCAAGGATGTATGCCGCCCGTTGTAGCGCCTCCTCTCGCGAAATGCCTCTGTGGCACTATGGCACTACTGGCACTCTCTTTGAATGTGTAATAAATCATAATTAATTTCAATAGACCTTACGAAAAGCAACTATCGCAACTGTGAGAGCTGTACATTGCCTACTTTTGTGATGTGAAAGCAAGGAATTGCTCTTCTGTAGTCTATAACCTATTGAAAATAAGGTGAATACAGATTGTTCTCATCAGGTGTCACCCGATAGAAATAGGGGGTAGATGAGAAGGTCGCTCTTTGAAAACGGGTTATACCCTGGTCCGATGCTCCTCCGATGCTGGTCCAATGCTACTCCGATTGTGGTCCTATTGGGAATACCAGAACGATACCAGAATGATCGGAGAACGATAGGAGAAGGCTTTTTGATGGGACGAATCTACATTGGAGTAGCCGTGAATCGGCTCTTTTCTGCTTTGGGGGGCTGATGGCGTATGCCCTTCTGTGGCGGGCGTGTAGTGCCTACTCTTTCCGCCTCCAGGATTTGATCAAGGGGATGAAAACCAAGGCGGCAGAGATGAGGAAGGTGAGGATGGTGGGACCATCAATGCGCTCCGCATGAACCAACACGAAGTAGCAGAGGAGGCACCAGAGCAGGGTGATGCAGATGCTTTGTGAATGGGAGAGTTTCTTTTTCATATCTACTGATTTCAAGTTTCATAAGCTATAAACTTGCTCCAAGTTCAGAAGGGGTAGCCGATGGCAAAGTGGAGCGCCATGCCATCCTTGAACTTGGGTATGTTGTAGTAGCCGCTCTTGCCCGTGTCGTACGGGTCGTGGAGGGCAATACCCAGGTCAAGACGGAAGACAAGGAAGTCCATGTCGTAGCGCAGACCTACACCGGTGCCGAGAGCTATCTGCTTGGGAAAATCCTTCAGCGTGAGTTTCCCTTGGGGACGGTCGGGGTCTTCGCGAAGTAGCCAGACATTGCCGGCATCGAGGAAGAGGGCCCCGTGGAGGTCGGCTATCAGGTGGAAACGGTATTCAGCATTGGCTTCCAATCGAACATCTCCCACGTGGTTGATGTAGGCATAGCGTTTGTCGTTGGAGGGTATATATCCGCCGGGACCCACACCACGGGTGGTGAAGGCACGCACGCTGTTGGCCCCTCCCACGTAGAACTGCTCGGTGTAGGGGGCAGTGTAGGCATTGCCATAGGCGCGGATGATACCGGCGGCTACGCGGGTGGCTATGCTCTGGTTCTTGTTGATACGGTAGAGGTAGCGAAACTCACTGTTTAGCTTCAGGTACTGTGCAAAGGGTACGCCCATAAGCTTCTTCCCCTTCTCGCTCAGACTCTGTCCAGTGGCCAGGTAGATGAGTGAGGTGACGTTGCCGGCCGAGGCTATGGTGGTCTGCCACCAGATGGGGTGACGCTTGTCGCGTACCGAGGCATTGTCGTAGGTGAAGGTATATTCCATTACGGGAATAAACTGATCCTGCAGACTGGTGTAGAGGGTGGGATTGTCGGCCTGCAACTGGCGGAAGGCATCGGTCTGACCGCTTAGCACATTGAAGGTGAGCCTGAAAGGGGTGAAGCTGTGCTTCTGCGTAGCCTGAGGCTTGAAGTCGTAGGTGACGTTGCCACCGAAGGCCAAGAGTTTGTAGTACTTGGCGCGATTGAGCCGATCGGCATAGAGCTTGAAGGTGGTGGTGGCGGGGAAGTCGTACTCACGGTCGCCCATGCGGGGGAAGACCACGCGCGGGAAGGTGAGGGCAGTGGAGATTCCCATCTCATAACTGTTCATCAGCGAGGAGCTGTTCTTGCCTGTCTGCCACTCGTAGGAGCCGTAGAGCTTCACGTTCCAGCTCTCACCACCGCCGAACACATTCTTTTTCGTCACGGTGAAGGAGGCTCCCGGTCCTGTCTGGTTATTGCTTTTCATCTTATAGTTGAAGTCCAGCTCCGCATCATACGGCTTGTCAAGGGCGGCCACAAAGCGTAGGTCCAGCGTGTCCTTGGCAAAGGTGGTGTCACGTGGCGTGTATTGCATGTCGGTATATTTGAAGATGCCGATGTTGGCCAGTCGCTCTTGGATGCGGTTCTGCCGGTTGAGGCTGTAGCGGTGCATGAAGTCGCGGCGGCGGGAGAGTCCGGCGCTATCCTGTACCGCCTGCTTGCGGAGGAAACCCTGGTAGTTGGTCCAGCGATAGAGCATGTTAGGACGTACCTGCAGCTTGTTGTAGTAGTGGATGGTGAGGTCGCGGTACTGTAGGCTGTCGTTCGGCTCCTCCCCGTTGCGCCCCAGCAGGAAGAAGGAGCGCTTGCCCTCGTAGAAGACCTTCTCTGCCACAGGAGGCATTCCCTCCACCGGGATGAGTCGCATGGAGACATGCCCTCCCCGTACCAGTGTGGTGTCGGCCTGATAGGTGAGATAGTCAGGACGGAAGTAGTAGCATCCCACGTTGCGCAGCAGGGTGCTGATGCGTGTACGCTCGCCGTCAAGGTCCAGAACGTTGAACTGTTCGCCTGGACTGATGAGCGACCGCCGACGTCCCAGCTCCATAATCCGCTTGGTCTGTGGCTTGAAGCCCCTGTACTCCACGGTATCGATGACGTAGGGGTTGCGCATATCCACCGTGTATTGCAGTTTCACCTTGAGTGAGTCGCGTTTGTCGGTAAAGGTGCGGTAGCTGACCCGGCCGTTGAAGTAGCCGTAGTCGCGCAGCAGGTTCTGTGCCGCTTTGATGCGGATGTCGGGGTTGACGGAAGAGAGGAGAACCGGTTCGTTGCCGAATTTGTTGTAAATCCATCGACCCACTCCCTTTTCGCTACGCCCAAAGACATTGTAGGTCCAGAGCCCTAAGGGGATAGGCCAGCGCATGGTGGAACTCCCAAGGAAAGCGTTGTTGGGGGCTGCTGCCAGAGCTGCCTCCACCTCTTCGATGGCCGTCTCTCCTACTGAGGTGGGATAGGGGTTATGGATAATCATGCCGCGCTGACCCGTGTAGAGCTGTTCGCCCTCGGGGATATGCTTCGTGGTGGAGCAGGAGGCGGCCAAGATGAGAAACAGAAGCAAACTGGGGAGTAAAGGGTATAAAGCACCTTCCTTCCTACCGGACTCAGCAGATTCTTTTCCGTAAGCCCAGGCAGATGCTCTTCTGAAAGTTCCGTCACTCCTCCTCCCGTGGATCTCGGCGGACACTTTTTTGTAAAGTCTGCCCGTTCTTCCTTTGGAGGTTCCGGCAGCACTTTTTGCATGGCTTTCAGGCTCCTTCCCTCCTCGCGAGATGTTGTATGTATATATAGGTATCATCATAGCTTTGTTTTGGATTATTTTTTCTTGAAGATAAAGAGCTCGCCCAACCGATCCATTTTCCGGCGGAGCACCACGCCGACGCCGGTCTCTGTAATCTCGCCATCCAGAATGCTCTCGTAGTTCTTGTTATAGAAGGCGCGTACATAGCGTGTGCCCGAGCGGTCGAGCCTGTACTCTAACGAGACGTTGTCGATGAACGAATCAGCCGATTTGTTGGCATCGGCACCTGTGGAGACCTTGCCGCCGATGACAATCTGAACGCGGTCGTTGAAGAGGCGTTGCGAGTACTTGAAGCTGAAATCTTTCTCTGTATCTCCCGTCTCACTGTTGGTGCGGTCTTCAATGCCTACACTGATGTTGGCATTCTTCACTCCACCAGCCAGCGAGTTGATTTGACTTTGCAGCACGCTATTCAAGGCACCGCTCATGGTCAGTCCGCCCGCCTTGCCTCCTCCCCTTCCGAGGTAGATGCCGGTGGCCAGCATGGTGATGGCCTGTTTGTTGCGTTCGTCAGCACCCATGGCCTGCAGTTCGCCTTGGATAGAGGCATCCTCCGGAGCATCAATGTCGAACAGCAGTTCCGGAGCTTCCAAGCGGTTCTTGATGGCGATGGAGACATCGAAGTTGACCCGTCGTGAGGCGCTGCTCCCCTCGTCAGTCACCGAGGCACGGACCCGTTCAGTGGCCTTGAGGTTCAGCGTGGGGTTCATGGGGTCGCCCCGCCAATCCACATAGCTGCCCTGGGCGAACTGGAACTCCTTGAGCGGGATGATGGGAATGGAGTATTTCATCGTACCTCCACTCAGGGTATAGCGTCCCGTCAGGTTGATGTCGCCCTGCGGGGAGTATTGCATGTTCAAATCGCCGCCCCCCTCCAACTCGATGTATTTGCTGCGGTCGTTGCTCAGGTCGGCACGCAGGCGTACCGACTCGTCGATGTGGAGTGCCATGAGCATGTCCAGTCCGCCGAGGGAGAGCATCGCCTGCTGCTCATCCTGCCGTGAAAGGGTGTCGCGGAAGGAGGTGAAGCTGACCAGTCCATCCAACCGGTCTTCCACGGTGAGCGGGGAGTCAGTCAGCACGTAGGTGAGGTTGGTGCTGCCCAGCAGGTTCATTCTTCCGCGCATGGTCAGCGCATCCAATGGCCCCCGGATGGAGGCATTCAGATCCACCAGCGCCTTGCCATAGACCAAACTCTCTCGAGTGCGCGGGGCATCCAAAAGCAGGTAGTTCTCTGCCAGTAGATTCAGGTTGGCCGATGGACGGGTGAGGTCGCGGAAATCGATCTTACCGTCGATGGTGAAGGGGTTCTTGCTGGTGGTGTAGATGGCAAACCGGTCGAAGTAGAGCTGATTGTTGGTGATTTTGACCGGTCGGTTGTCGAACCGATAGCGCGCTCCTACCTGCTTAGCGTAGATGGTGACGCTGTCTAAGGCCAACTCTCCATCCACTCGTGGCTTTTCGGTAAATCCGGAGATTTGCACACTGCCGTCAGCATCACCGGAGAAGGCAGCCATGCCGTCCGGGATGAAGGCGTTGGCAATCTTCAGTGGGAAGTGGTCCAGATAGGCTGACACTTTTATGGTATCTTTCCCCTGACGAGGTTCCAAGGTACCATCAGCGGTGAGCACCTCCTGGTCGTTGTAGCTGAAGTAGCTGTTGACATACTGTTTCCCTCCGTTGCCCGGTAGCCAGGTGGCTCCAAGGGCGATGTCTCCTACTTCCCGCTTCTCGTAGGTCAACTTTCGCACATCGGCCTCGGCTGACACCTGGAGTGAGGTAGGAGTCTGGATGTAGTGGGCTTCTGCGGAGAAGAGTCCGGTGATACGGGGCATGTAGGGGATGACGCTGACAAGCTCGGACAGGTTGATGCGGTTCAGTTCCAGGTTGATGTTCTGCAGGGAGATGGAGTCTTCGCGGTTGCTCAGCATACGGAAGCTGAGTCCGTTGTCGCTCTCCATATCCACATGGGCATAGACCCTCATGTTCTTGTGCAGATAGATCCAGTTGCTCTTGTCGGCATAGCGGAACTTGCGGTAGGCTATCACTGGCTCCTCGGGTATGAGGTTGAGCAGCAGTCCATTACCTTTGCCATGTCCCTCCGTGAGCGGCCGTGCCTTGATACCGAAGAGCACACCCGTCTTGCCTTTGCCATCCACATAGTTGGCGGTGAGGGAGGCATCCTCTTTGGCTATCTCTCCGGTGAGTGTGCTGTGGAAGACAAACTGCGGATTGTCAGGGCCGTTGATGACACCCCCTTGGAGCGTCATGCGGGCAGTGTCTTGACTGATGCGGAAGTAGATGGTGTCCAACTGCAGAGAGTCGCTACGCAACCCGTGGATGGAGGTGCGTCCGTTGATACCCCGGCGCGGTGAGAAGCCGAAGGAGAAACGGAAGTCATTGTAGCTGATGCCCTTGGTGGCAAGGAAGTAGCTCATCGGGTTCTGCTTGCCGGCCTCCAACACCATGCGTGCTGAGGGGAGTGCTTCGCGCAGGGCGGCATGGTCTAACCGCCGGTTGTCGATCTGTTTGAGCAGCGTCTGCTGGAACTGTTCACCCCGTTGGAAGAGCTCCTTGAGGGTGCTGCGTGCCTTGAGTCGGAGGTTGAGGTCGCCAGCATCCATGTTAAGCTTTACCGAGTCCCGGCGGGCCTCTCCCTTGATGCCGAAGGCAAAGGGGCGCTTCAGCGGTGAAGGGGCTATCCCTAAGCGATGGAGATCAATCTGATCGACCTGCATGTGGAGGGTACCGTCGAGGTAACGTCGGTCCAACCGCATATTGGCTTCGGCCTCCATCTGCAGCAGCTCGTTGTGGCTGTTGAGTTTGACCGAGGCCAACGATTTCTCTATACCGCCCTTGAGCTCGACATGGCGTACATCCAACGAACCGTATTGTAGCTGTTCCAAGGCGGCATGGAGGGCAGCTTGGGTGCGTGGCTTGTCCAATGCTGTGCCTTTGCCCTCCAGTCTGGCGCGTGCGGTAAGCAGGTAGATGGAGTCCTGCGGCATGAAGTGGTGGAGCTGCATACGGTCCACCAGCAGAGCAGCCCTGTACTGCTCCGTATTGAGGTTATAGGCTGCCTCCATGCCCACGCATCCCTCACCCTCCTGCAGTTTGCAAAGGGCAGACAGATGTTCGCCGTCCAAGGAGAATGAGGCATCCAGACTCATACTGTCGGGGATGACCAGCGCAGGCGATGGATCCGATCCGCTCAGTGTGGTGAGGAAATTCAGGTCGTAAGTCTTCAGGTCGAGATTAAGTTTGGCCGTCCGGTTGAGGCTGTCGGTCAGGTGCCACATCTCCCCTCCTCCCTGCAGGGTGAAGGCTCCCGGAAGGTCGATATGGAACCGGGAGATGTGCATCTCTTTGAGGTTACCTTCGCTGCCGGCACGCAGAGTGAGCGGTCGGAAGGGGTAGGCAGCCTTGAAGCTTTCGGGCAGGTCACCTGCCAGCAGTAGTACATCCTGCTTGCCGATGCGGGCATCCAAACGGGTGGAGAGGTGGCTGGTGGTGGGCAGGTCAATCAGTTCCCAATAGGTGTCGGCAGAGAGATTGATTTCACTGTGAGGAGTCAACAACTGAAAATAGGGCAACTGGATGCGCGAGGAGTCTGCCTGCAGGCGGGCGGTGAGGGAGCTGACGGTGAGTCCGCTTTGCTCTGAGAGAGTGAACTGACGAATGACACCGTAGAGATTGCGCCCGCAAAAATAGGCGGAGTCAATCTCGGCATGTATCTGCTGGAGAGCAATGTGTGAGGGATCTAACCCTCGGGTGCGGGGATGGGAGAGCGAGTCGGTAAGGTAGGGAGTACCTCTATCCAACTTGACTGAGGTGCCGGCAATGAGCAGGTGCTTCATGCCGTAGCTCTCGCGGTTGAGGTCGGCCACGGTTTCACTCACCTGCAGATGCCCCACCTCGGTGGACAGCTGCATGGAATCGAGCGGCATCTGCAAATTTACCCCTATCTCCTCCAGATTGAGGCGGTGGAGGGTAATCTTCCAAGGGGGTAGGGTAGAGGTGCTATCCTCGGGTGTGGTGGTAGTGTCGGTCAGGGCTACAGTCAGTCTGCTCTTCTCTAAACTGATTTCGTTGAGAACCACTTCGTTCTTCACAAGGTCTATGCCGTGGCTCTCCAAAAAGAAGCGTTCCAATCGTCCTTGAATCTGAAGGCCATCAATGAGGTGGGCCGAGTTGACCTGCACCCCGTCAAGGCTCACCTCATCCACCTCAACCTTTCCGTGGAAGAGGGGAAGAGCCTGTATCCTTATCTCCAGGCGGTCCAGCAAGAGGATGGTATCTCTTTGCTGTTCAACCTCCACATTACTGATACGTAGGTTGAGCGGGAAGCGCAGGTCGATGCGTCCGACGTGAATATCCAAACCGGTGGCCTCGGAGGCCAATTCGGTCACCTGGGTGCGTATGAATTGCTGTACAAAGGGTATGTATAGCAGCACCATTAGACTGATAAACAGTGCGATGGGAATCAGTATGATTCCTAAAATGATGCGTAAGCCTTTTCTTCTTTTTGGGGTATCCATGATGCACAACGAATGATTAGCCGACAAATATAACCAATTTGCCTCAATTAAGTTCGCTTTTGTGCACGGAATATTTGTTCATCTTTCTACGAAAACGCCACCAAAGCATAATTCCTGCTGCGGTCAGGGCAAAGGGAAAAGCCAGCCAGATGCCGGTGAGGCCCAGATTGAGCACAAAACCGAAGAGGTATCCGGCGGGCAGGGAGATGATGAAATAGGCAATGAAGGCAATGATTACCAGTGCTTTCACATCGGAGATGCCGCGAAGAGCATTGACGTAGTTGATCTGCATGCCGTCTCCAAACTGGTAGGCCATGAAGACAATGAAGAGCGAGGAGACCATGGCGCTCACCTCAGCATTGTCGGTAAACCAGCCGCCCATCTGCTCGTGGAAGAGATAGACCACCACGGAGAGCAGCAACTCAAGCAGCAGCATGAGGTGGAAACCGGCTGTGGCAGTTTCCCGTACCTCCTGCGCCTTGCCTTGGCCGTGGAAATGGCTGATGCGGATGGAGACGGCTGTGCCAAGCCCTAAGTAGATCATGAAATTGAACTGTGAGATGGTGACCATTATCTGGTGCGAGGCCAATGCTATCGTACCCAACCACCCCACCATGATGGCACTCAGGCTGAAGGCGGCGGTCTCCATGCCTGACTGGAAGGCCATGGGCCATCCCAACCGGTAGAGGCGCTGGAGCAAGGAGCGGTCGAAGCGGATGTGGAAGATGCCGTTGCGGAAGGTGGCGAAGGTTTGGCTCCGTCCCAACAGCAGCAAGTAGGCAGCCACCATGACGATGCGCGAGAAGAGGGTACTGTATCCGGCTCCCTCTAAGCCCAGTTCCGGAAAAGGACCGATGCCGTTGATGAGCAACCAGTTGCCGAGGATATTCAGCCCATTGCCGCTCAGGAGAATCCACATGCCGTAGCGTGTGAGGGCAATGCCGTCGGTAAACTGTTTGCAGCCGTTGAACCACATCATCGGCAGCAAGGTGCCCGTGACGATGAGGTAGTAGGGACGGATGACGGGCAGCAACTCCACCGGCTGACCCAGACGGTCGATAAAGAGATAGAGAAGGCCTGCCACCAGCGTGAGCAGCAGACCTACTGTGCTGTTGGCCACCAATGAGCAGCGGAGCGCCAGGCCCGCCTTCTCCCGTTGCCCCTGTCCTATAAGGGCACCTACTACCGGTGTCAGCCCTAAGCTGAAACCGATACCGAAGACTACACCCAGCACCATCAGGTTGTTGACAAATGAGGCGGCAGCCAGCTCTTCTGTGCTGTGGTGGCCGATCATCAGCGTGTCGGCAAAACCTACCAGCATCATGCCCAGCTGGCCTACCACAATGGGAAGACCCAGCCGGGCGAGTGCCTTGTAGTGCGACACATAGCCTGTAGAGGTGTGTGACTGTAGATGAAGTGACATAGGATATTGAGTTCAGTTGGTCAGAGTTAAGTCTGTTCTTATTACTCTTCTATCGTTACCTTTTTGATGACCACATCCACCTCCGGGCGGTCGTGGCGATCTGTCTTTACCTGCTGGATGCTATCCACCACATCCATGCCCTCCACCACTTCGCCAAAGACGGTGTAGGCTCCATCGAGGTGGGGTGTGCCACCCACGGTAGTGTAGGCTTTGACCTGTTCCGGTGTGAAGCGGAACTCGGGTGTGCGGCTCACTTCGGCTTCAGCCTCCGCCATCAGTTTCTCCTGCAGATCCATCAGCTCCTCATGCTTTCCGGCCTTGCGCAGCTTGTAGATCTCCTTCATGTGCTTGCGGGCCAGGGTGTCGAAAGCCTGATTGAGCCGTTGCTGGTTCTGCTGTTGCTCCATGTTCAGAAGGGTAGAGTCGTTGAAGACCTTACCGGTTACGATAAAGAAGTGGCTGGCCGATGAGGCCTTCTCCGGATTGACGTCATCTCCCTGACGGGCAGCAGAGAGCACACCCCGTCTGTGGAAGTACTTGGGATAGACAAACTCTGCGGGAACGGTATAGTCAAGGTCGCCCTCGCCCAGCATCTCTCCCTTGGGAGCGTTCTTCGAGGTGGGGTCGCCACCTTGGATCATGAAGTCCTTGATGACACGATGGAAGAGCAGTCCGTTATAGTGTCCATCCTTGACCAGTTTGACGAAGTTGTCGCGATGCTTGGGTGTCTCGTTGTAGAGCTTCAGCACGATGTCTCCATAGTTGGTCTCCATCTTGATTTTTATCTCTTTTTCCATAAGGTCATTGTTGTTGTCGTTGCTCTTGGCTGATGGTTTGCATGCGGCAAGCAGGCAAACCATCAGCAGCAACGGTAAGTAAATAAGTTGCTTTTTTGTTTTCATACCATACGTATTGAGTAAATCCTTTTTCGTGTTTGAGAGGTTACCAGTGACGTTCGGGGTAGAGCTCGTTCCACCATTCAGGGCTGTCCTGCAGGTAGCGGGCAAACCAGGCCATGGTGGCTTTGTGCCAAAGCTCGCGTTTGGGATAGTCGCTTATGAAGTGGTTCTCTCCGCTTACTAAGATCAGTTCCACGGGGCGATCCAGAATCTTGAGGGCATTGTAGAGCTGGATACTCTCACCAGTAGGTACATTGGTGTCGGCAGTGCCGTGCAGAAGCAGCAGTGGGGTGTGGATCTTGTCAGCATTAAAGAGCGAACCGTGCTTGGTGAAGAGGTCGGGGTTGCTCCAGGGATAGCTCTCTGCGGCAGCTACCGCGTTGTAGGAGTAGCCCCAGTAGCCCTCGCCCCAGTAGCTGGTGACGTTGCTGATGCCGGCATGGGATACGGCGGCAGCAAAGATGTCGGTCTTGGTCTGCAGGTACTGTGTCATGAAGCCACCGTATGAGGCACCGATACATCCCACACGCTTATCATTGACAAAGGGGTGAGCGGCACAGAATTTCTTTACTCCTTCGATAATCTCATCAGCCGTGTAGTCGCCCCAGGCGTTGACGTGGCGTGCGGAATACTCCTGACCATAACCGATGGCACCGCTGGGTTGTACCACATAGACTACGTAGTCGCGTGAAGCAAACACCTGCGGGCTGTAGGGTGATCCGATGCCCTTCGTGGTGGGGGTGGTACCTCCGTAGTAATAGACAATCAGCGGGTACTTTTTGTTCTCGTCAAATGAAGGGGGCAGGCAGATGAGACCTTTTACCAGCGTGCCGTCGGCAGCGGTGAAGTTCCACGGCTCTATCTGGCCCATCTCAATGTCGTCCAGCATCTCCTTCATGGGGAAGGCAATCAGCTTGGAGCTCTTCTTCTTCGGATCGTAGGTGTAGGCTACGCCGGCACTGTAGCTGCCGCCTCCGATGTAGGCTGCCACTGAGGGGTTGGCATCGGGCAATGAGAACTGACCGATGACATCCTCCTCCAAAGGCAGCATCTCGAACTTGCGGCTCTTGGGCGAGTAGGTGTAGATGTGCTGGCAATCCTCATCGGTGGTGTTGAAGTAGATGAGGCCATTGGTGGGGTTCCAACTGACGAGCTTCACAGCGGGGTTGAAGTCGCGCGTGATGGGGTCAACCGCTCCGGTAGCCTTGTCGAGGATGAAGGCCTGGGTGTCAAAGTCATTGGCGATGGGCAGGTTGCCGCAGTTCTTGCCGATGCCGTTGAAGGCCGACGGGGTGCCGATGACGATCAGCTGCGAGGCGTCGGGTGAGTAGGCGGCATGGCTGAGGTAGGCGTCCCACTTCACGAGGGTATCGGCCTTCATCGTAGTCAGGTCTATCTCGAAGAGGCTGCTCAACGAGAAGGGGCACTTGGTGATATTGGACTTCGAGGTGGAGCAGAGCAGTTTCTTTCCGTCGGCAGAGATATCGTTGAGATAGACTCCATGACTGCCGTAGGTCAACTGTTCCAGCACTCCTGTAGCCAGGTCATAGCGGGTGATGTGGCTGCGGTTGCGCGAACCGGGGATGCGGTCGTCGGGGTGGAGTAGGAGATGGAGCGGTCCCGTCACCTTCTCCCCTTCATCGGTCTTGCTGCCGATGAGGTAATCTTCGGTGGGTGCCCAGGTGTATCTACCTTCCGGCAGCTCGCGGGCCAGCGTCTCTTCCTGCTGTGTGGCAGGGTCGTAGATGATGAGGTCATTGCCCTTGGCTCCCCGTTTCATCCGATAGAGTTTGCTGCTACGGGGCATCCAGCGCCATTCGCCGCTAAGGTCAGGGTTTAGCATACGTCCGCTCTTGACCTCCGTCAGTTCGTAGTGGGTGCGCTGGTTTTTCAGTCCGAAGTTCTCCTGAATGCCAGTGATGAGGTAGCGGCCATCGTTGGAGAGTGATACGCTGATGGCGCGATGGGCAAAGGCGGAGTTATGGAGCGAGTAGCGGCGCTTCATGGTGGGGTCGATGTGAACTTTCACCTCCTTGAACTTGGGGTCGTTCTGGAACTCGCATTTCAGGGCAGGAGCCAGCTTGTCGTCGGGCGTGGTGAAGAGGCGGATGACAATCTCCTGGTCAGCCTCCGGATCTAAGGTGAGCGGAATGGCTGCCGGTCTCACCTTGTCCATCGACTCCTCGCAGCTCTCCTTGGTGCGCTTGGAGATGCCGTTGATGAAGACCTCAAAGCGTACGGGTGAGCTTACCTTGAGAGCACCTTTGGTGAACCTTTCGGCACGCAGACGGGTCTTGAGCAGGTACATGGTATACGCCTTCTCAGCCTTCTCTAACGAGGCGTAACCGGCCGTATCTACCGTGATCAGCTGTTGGTTCTGGGCATCGAAGTGGAGACTGACATTGCTCCTCATCAACTCGCTGATGCCCCGTTTTTTTCCGGTAAAGTTGATGCTGTCGCCCTGCAACGGTTGGTGCACGGTAATGGCAGGTTTTACAAAATATTGAGTAGCCCTTTCTTGGGCCTGCATGCAAAGGGTGGATGCAACCATCAGCAGGCCAGTGAGTATCAAGTTATGTTTCATAGTTTACTTCACTTCTTTAAAAGCGTCCCAAAGGTTACCCGCAGGCAGGGGCGCTGTGATATCAATTTCTTCTTTGGATACCGGGTGGATAAATCTCACCCGTCGTGCGTGCAGACAGATGCTACCGTCGGGATTGGAGCGTGGAGACCCGTACTTCAGATCTCCCTTGATGGGACATCCCATCTTGGCTAATTGGCAGCGGATCTGGTGGTGTCGGCCAGTCTTCAAATCTACCTCAAGGAGATAGTAATTATCCGAGTGGGCTATCAGTCGGTAGTGCAGTTCCGCCTTCTTGCTTCCGGGCTTCTCCTGATCGTAGGCATAACTCTTGTTCTGCTTCTCGTTGCGGACCAGGTAGTGGATCAGTATGCCCTCCTCCTGGGGAGGCCTGTTCTTGACCACCGCCCAATAGGTTTTCTTCACTTGGCTCAGTCGGAACATCTCATTGAGCCGGGAGAGTGCCTTGCCCGTCTTGGCAAAAACGACAAGACCGCTTACGGGACGGTCCAAACGGTGGGTTACACCGAGGAAGACGTTGCCGGGCTTGGCATATTTCTCCTTCAGGTAGAGCTTGACGCTCTCTGAAAGAGGTGTGTCGCCCGTCTTGTCTCCCTGTACAATCTCCGAAGCGGTCTTGTTGACTATGATCAGGTGGTTGTCTTCGTAAACAACGGTCATAGGCCGATTTTACATATTCATACCACCATCAATCTGAATCACCTGACCGGTGACGTAAGAGGCCATGTCAGAAGCCAAGAAGGTTGCCACATTAGCCACATCTTCTGGTGTACCGCCGCGGCGCAGAGGAATCTTCTTGCACCATTCAGCCTTCACTTCGTCGCTCAGTGCGTCGGTCATAGCGGTGATGATGAAGCCCGGTGCGATGGCGTTGGCGCGGATGCCGCGAGAACCCATCTCCTGAGCCACAGACTTAGCCAATGCAATCATGCCAGCCTTGGAGGCAGCATAGTTGCTCTGACCTGCGTTGCCGTGTACACCTACTACAGAGGCCATGTTGATGATGCTACCTGCTTTCTGGCGCATCATGATGGGGGTGCAGGCGTGGATGAAGTTGAAGGCCGACTTCAGG
>CAMGIP010000059.1 GCA_946056155.1 uncultured Mediterranea sp.
AAGCGGAGAGGCAGGTTTATTCCTTTGAGCTTACAACTGTTACGAAGCGGAGAGGCAGGTTTATTCCTTTGAGCTTACAACTGTTACGAAGCGGAGAGGCAGGTTTATTCCTTTGAGCTTACAACTGTTACGAAGCGGAGAGGAGAAACCTTTTACCTCGCCTCTTCAATCAGCAGTTTCATGCCTTTGAGCTTTTCGCCCTGAACAAGGTTGAGGAGCTGTCGTGTTTTGCTCTGGCGTACTGCGGCGAAGGCGTGGTGGTCGAGTACATCCACCGGCCCCACCTCATCGCGCTGGAGCCCGCCTTTCTTGTATAGGAATCCGACTATATCCACCTTATTGACTTTGTCGCGCTTGCCCTTGCCGATGTAGAGGGTGGTCCAACGGGGCTTGGGCACCTTGAGTCCAACGGGGATCTCGTAGAGGGGTACCTCGATATGGATATAGTCGGGCAGATGCTCTTCCGCATGGAGCAGGAGGAAAGAGCTGCCGGTCGATTGCCAGCGGGCGGTCCGGCCGTTGCGGTGGGTAAAGGCCTCTTCGTTTACGGGCAGATGGTAGTGGATGACATTGTCCAAGTGGGAGATGTCCAAGCCGCGGGCGGCCAGATCGGTAGAGACGAGCACGGGACAGGAGCCGTTGCGGAACTTGTAGAGGGCCTTCTCGCGCAGGGGTTGCTCCATGCCGCCATGGAAGGCATCGCAGGGGAACTTTCGCGAACGGAGGTACTTGACGATGCGGTCCACGCTCTCGCGGTAGTTAACGAAAACCAGGGTAGAGGCGCCCCGAAGGGCACAAAGTAGCTGAAAGAGGGTTTCGAGCTTATCCTTTTCGGGGGAATGAACCTGCATCAGACTGAGGCGCTGGCTCACGGGCTGCTCGTCCAAAAAATTCAACGTCAGGTAAGGGGTGGCGGAAGAGTTTATAGCGGTTGCCGAGGCGGATACGGTTGCCGAGGCTGCTGACGAGTTTGAGGCTGCTGACGATTTTGAGGCTGCTGATGATTTTGAGGCGGCAACGGAAGAGGCGGAAGAGCCAGAAGCAGTTGCTGGGGCGGTCAATGAGCTAGTAGCAGCAGAAGAAGAAGGAGAGCCAGGAGCGGTTGCCGAGGCGGATGCCGTAGTTATTTCGGAAGCCGAGGCAAAGCTCTGTCCGACGAAGGCTGGAATCTCTTCGGCCTCTGTAGCAGAGAGAAGCACACGCTTGCACAAGGCAGGAAGTTGGGCCAGCACCTGGGACATCTCCTCCTGAAAACCGAGTTCCAACGACTTGTCGAACTCATCAATCACGAGCAGCTCCACTTGGCGGGCATCGAAATTGCGCTTTTGCAGATGGTCGTTCATGCGACCCGGGGTACCGACGATAATGGAGGGTTGGAGCGTCTTCATGGTCCGATGTTCCTCCATAGCGGGGCGACCTCCATAGCAGCTCATCGCCTTGAAGGGAAATCCCATCTGCTTGATGACTTGCTCGGTCTGCAAAGCCAATTCGCGCGACGGAACCAGTATAACGGCCTTCACCCCAACAGGCTTCTCCCCCTCCTCCCTCTTTACTCCTTCAGCAGGTTTTAAATCCCCCGCGAGAGCATCAGTTTCTTTCCCTTCAATACTCCCCTCGGCCGGCCCCAAATCCCCCACCTCAACAGCAGCATCAGCTTTCCCTCCTTCAACATTCCCCTCGGCATAGGCTGACGCAACCGACTGACGTGACAGCCCCTGGAGCCACTCCATAAGCGGAAGCAGATAGGCGAGCGTCTTGCCCGAACCGGTGGGAGAGAGAAGAACGAGGTCGCCACGACGGGCAAAAGCCTCGCGCGTAGCTTCTTGCATGGGGGTGAGCTGCTCGATATGCAGACGGCGGAAAAGGGATTCGTTAAAATAGCTCATATACCTGTGATTAATAATGAAGAAAAAAAGACACGGATGGTGCGAACGGAACCGATCTGGTTACGGCCCTGTATGTCGCACTATCCGTGTCTAAATGAAATAATGATCAGAGATTAGCCTCCGAAGTTATCATACATGATGGAGCTTTCCTCTACGCCGAGGTCGGTAAGCATAGCCACCACAGCCTTTGACATCGGGCCGGGACCGCACATGTAGTACTCGATATCCTCGGGAGCTTCGTGATCCTTCAGGTAGGTGTTGAGCATCACCTGATGTACGAAGCCTGCCGTATATTTCACACCCTTGGCATCGGCAACGGGATCGGGACGGTCGAGTGCCAGATGGAAGTGGAAGTTGGGATACTCCTTCTCCAGACCGAGGAAGTCGTCGAGGTAGAACACCTCGTTCAGGGCGCGTGCACCGTAGAAGTAGTGCATCTCGCGATCGGTCGTGTGGAGAGTCTTGGTCATGTGCATAATCTGCGCACGCAGGGGAGCCATACCGGCACCACCACCTACCCAAATCATCTCACGCTTGGAGTCGAAGTGAGGATGGAAGTCTCCGTAAGGACCGCTCATCATCACCTTGTCGCCCGGCTTGAGGGTGAAGATGTAGGAAGAGGCGATACCCGGGTTCACATCCATGAAGCCGCTGCGGTCAGGCTTGAAGGGAGGCGTAGCAATACGTACTGTAAGCATGAATACATCGCCCTCAGCCGGATAGTTGGCCATAGAGTAGGCACGGATGGTAGGTTCGGGGTTGACACACTTCAAGGGGAAGAGACCGAACTTCTGCCATGCGGGCAGATACTCGTCGCCAATCAGGCTCTTGTCGATATCCTTGTCATAGTCCATGCTGAATGCAGGAATCTTGATCTGAGCGTACGAACCGGGGAGGAAGTCCATGTGTGCGCCCTTAGGCAGCTGCACCTTGAACTCCTTGATGAAGGTTGCCACGTTCTTGTTGCTGATAACGGTACATTCGTACTCCTTTACACCCATTACGGAGTCGGGCACCTTAATGCCCAGATCGCCCTTGACCTTGCATTGGCAGGCCAGACGCCAGTTGTCCTTGATCTGCTTGCGGGTGAAGTGACCCTTTTCAGAGTCGAGGATTTCACCGCCGCCGCTTACAACCTGGCATTTGCATTGTCCGCACGATCCCTTACCGCCGCAGGCCGAGGGGAGGAAGATGCCCTTCTCAGCCAGGGTGCCCAAGAGGCTTCCGCCCTGTCCTACAGAGACCGTGTCCTTATCGTTGATGGTAATGTTCACGTTGCCGGAGGGAACCAGGAAGTTCTTGGCCACCAGCAAGATCACCACAAGCAGAAGAATCACCACGAGGAATACTCCAATGCTCGCTAAAATCAAATTCATATCCATTGTATTATTCCTTTATTAGTTAGATGTTCAAACCTGAGAAACACATGAAGGCCATAGCCATCAGACCTACGGTAATGAAGGTGATACCCAAGCCACGGAGGGGAGCGGGCACATCAGAGTAGGCCATCTTCTCGCGGATAGCGGCCAGACCTACGATGGCCATGAGCCAACCGATACCTGAACCGAGAGCGTAAGCCAGCGCGTCAGCAATGCCGCCGATAAACTTGGGGTCGCTGTTGCCCAGACCGATGCGCTGCTGCATGAAGAGCGAAGCACCCATGATGGCGCAGTTTACGGCAATCAGCGGGAGGAAGATACCGAGCGAAGCGTAGAGTGAGGGGCTGAAACGCTCCACAATCATCTCTACCAGCTGTACGATACCGGCAATGACGGCAATAAAGAGGATGAAGCTGAGGAAGCTGAGGTCAACGCCTTCTACCAGCGCACCGGGACCCAGCACCTTGGTCTGCAACAGATAGTTGACGGGGAGCGTTACCACCAGCACGAAGGTAACGGCGATACCCAGTCCGAGTGCAGTCTTCACATTCTTGGATACGGCCAAGTAGGAGCACATACCCAGGAAGAATGCGAATATCATGTTGTCCACGAAAATCGAGCGGACGAATAAACTAAAAAAATGTTCCATATACGTGGTTTAATAAGTCCATTTATTTATCTTGCAGTTCTTTGTTATGGGCACGTTGGTACCAGATGATGCAAGCCACAATGATCAGCGCCATGGGGGGCATCAGCATCAGACCGTTGTTGATGTAGCCGAGGTTCTTCACAGCATCCCAGTTGAGGATGTTGAAGCCCAGAAGCGTACCTGAACCGAACAGCTCGCGGAAGAAGGCTACGATAATCAGAATCTTGGCATAACCCAGACCGTTGCCGATACCGTCGAGGCAGGACTCCCAGGGGCCGTTCTGCATGGCAAATGCCTCCAAGCGTCCCATCAGGATACAGTTGGTGATAATCAGACCTACATATACGGAGAGCTGTACGCTTACGTCGTAGGCAAATGCCTTCAGAATCTCACTCACGATAGTCACCAGAGCGGCTACTACCACGAGTTGCACGATGATACGGATGCGGTTGGGCACCGTCTTACGCAGGAGCGAGATGACCACGTTGGCAAATGCCGTAATCACCGTCACCGAAAGTCCCATCACGATAGCCGGCTCCAGTTTGGCCGTTACAGCCAGGGCAGAGCAGATACCCAGCACCTGCACGGTCACGGGGTTGTTCAAGCCGAGCGGAGCGGAAAAGACCTCCTTGTTTTCTTTAGAAAAAAGTTTTCCCATATTGCTTATTCCTCCTCGTTCTGTTTAGAAGTTAAAAATACCTTGTATGCGCTCAGGCAGTTGTGGAGCATGTCCTTCACACCCATTGAGGTGATGGTACCGCCCGAGATGCCATCGACCTGATAGTCGGCCTCAGTCACCTTGCCGTTCTTTACCACTTCCAGAGCCACTTCGCCCTCCTTGAGGGTCTTGCGGCCGGGGAACTGTCCCTTGAACTTGGGGCTGGTGATTTCAGCACCCAGACCGGGAGTCTCGCTGGCGTGTGAGAAATAGACGCCATAGACCGTGTTCTTGTCGCTGTCCAGAGCTACATAACCCCAGATAGCGCCCCACAGACCGGCTCCATAGACGGGGAATACATACTTGGTCTGGCCATCCACTTCGGCTACGAAGAGGTGCAGACGGTTGTTTTCCTTGGCCTCCTTCTCGTATGCTGTAGCAAAGGCGCCCTGGTTCTCTACGAGGGTACCGTCGGCCTGCATCAGCATGTCAGCCTTCACATACTTATTATATTCTGCTTCGGCGTCCTTCACATTCTCTACCTTCAGGGCAGCCAGAATCTGCTTCTTGGTGTCGAGCTCCACATTCTTGCTCTGTTTCTCCTTGAGCGAGGAGCTGACAAACGCCAGCAGGAATGCCACGATAACGACCATTACCGAGGCATAGATGATTGTATAACTGTTGCTATTGGTATTCATAAGTCTATCCTATTTTAACATGTTCTTTTTGCGCGGCGGCTGATGTTGTTCTGTACTACACAGTAGTCAATCAGCGGAGCAAAGATATTCATCAGCAGGATAGCCAGCATCATGCCCTCGGGATAACCGGGATTGAGCACGCGAATCACGATAGCCATCACACCGATAAGGAAACCGTAGATGTATTTTCCGGTCTCGGTACGTGCTGAGGTCACGGGGTCGGTGGCCATGAAGACGGCACCGAAGCAGAAGCCACCCAATACCAGGTGTTCATACCAGGGCATGTGGGCAATGGCGGTGTCGGGACCAACGGCGTTGAAGACCCAACCCATGAAGGCGCCTCCTACAAATACGGAGAGCATCACCTTCCAGCTGGCAATACCGGTCCAAAGCAGCAGGATGGCACCCAGGGAAATGGCGATGACGCTGGTCTCGCCGATAGAACCGGGAATCAGACCGGTAACCATGTCCATCGAGAAGTCGGGAGCGGCACTCGTGGTGGCAGCTACACCAAGCGGAGTGGCGGCGGTAACCGTATCCATCTGCTTGCCTAAGCCCAGGATAGAGTCGCCTGATACCCAGACGGCATCACCCGACATCTTGGTGGGATAAGCAAAGAAGAGGAACGCACGCGTGATAAGAGCTACGTTGAAGATGTTCATACCTGTACCACCAAATACCTCCTTGGCAAAAATCACGGAGAAGGCGGTAGCCACAGCCAGAATCCAGAGCGGGCAGTCAGCGGGAACAATCATCGGAATCAACATACCGGAAACCAGGAATCCTTCCTGAATCTCCTCTTTCTTCCATTGGGCTACAACGAACTCAATTCCCAGACCTACAACGTAGGAAACGATGATCTTGGGCAGAACGGCCAGGAAGCCGTAGGCAAAGAGTTCGCAGAAGCTACCGTCAAGTCCGGCAGCCTTGAAATGCTGATAGCCCACATTGTACATACCAAAGAGCAATGCAGGAATCAGCGCAATGACTACCATCGACATGATGCGTTTGCTGTCGATGGCATCGTGGATGTGCGTGCCCGTCTTCGCGGTGGCATTGGGTACGAACAGGAAGGTCTCGAACCCGTCGAACACCGAGCGGAATGCGTGCAGCTTGCCTCCTTCTTCAAAATTCGGCTTTATCTTATCGAGATAATTTCTTAACGCTTTCATCAATTTTTCTATTTAGTGTATTATCAATTCATTTCTGCACGCAGCATATCCAGTCCGGCACGAACGATGCGTTGCACCTCTACCTTGGACGAACATACGAATTCGCAGAGGGCAAAGTCTTCGGGAGCTACCTCGTAGATACCCAGTGCCTCCATGCGGTCGATGTCGCCGGCGATGATGGCCTTGAGCAGGTATTCGGGGAAGATGTCCATGGGGAAGACTCGGTCGTACTCTCCGGACATGATCATGTGGCGCTCGCCTCCCTTGATACGGGCATCAACGACATACTCCTTCTTGCTGCCGAAGAGCCAGGAGAAGTAGGAGTGATTGACGCTGAACTCCTTGAAGCGGGGCATAATCCAGCCGAGCATCTCGTGGGTCTCGTCACCTTCGGGGATGACGGTCACCTGATTGTCGAAAGCGCCGAGGAAGTCGTTGCTCTTAATCTGCTTGCCGGTAAGCACGTCACCGCTGATATAGCGGAGGTCCTTGCCTGTGGTCACGTTGCCGGCAAAGACGTTGGTGAGGAGGGCGCCTGTGATGAGCTTGCAGTAGGCGGGCTTCTTCACTTCGCTACCCGTAACGGCCACCTTGCGGCTCATATCTACACGGCCGGTATTCATCAGACGACCGATGAAGATGACGGCCTCGGGAGATACGGTCCATACGGTCTCGCCCTTACAAACGGGAGCGATGTGGTTGATCTGCACGCCTACGTTGCCTGCGGGGTGGGGTCCATCGAAGACGGTCACGGTTACATTCTTGGCTCCAGTCAGAGCGGCAGCCTTCTGTTTGGCACTGATACCGAGATAGGTTCTGGCCATTTTGGCGAGCGCATCCAATCCGGTCTGGAAATTGGCCTCATCGCCCTGAAGCTCATACTCGAAGTCGGGAGCCAAAGGAGCGGAATGGAAGGCAGAAACGAAGATTGCCTTGGGGTCTGAAGTGGGATCGGCAATCACGTCGTAGGGACGCTGACGGAAGAAGGCGAACATACCTGCGTTGAGCAGTACCTCCTTAACCTCGGCAGCACTCATCTTGGCGGGGTCCATCTTACCGAACTCTTCGTAATCCTGCTCGGCAGCAGCCTCTACCACGATGCGCAGTACCTTACGGCGTTCGCCGCGCTCCACACTGGTCACTACGCCACTGACGGGCGAAACAAACTTCACTTCGGGATGGTTCTTGTCCACAAACAAGGGACCACCGGCCATCACATACTCCTGTTCTTTCACCACCACCTTGGGCTTCACGCCGGTAAAGTCATCGGGAACCAAAGCATAGAATCCCGGCTCTTTTACCGTAATCAGCTCCTGGGCAGGTTTACCTTTCAGGTTAATGTCAAGGCCTTTGCGTAATTTAATTACATTTGCCATGCGTATATAAAATAATGGTTTCAATAATTTGCCGCAAAATTAGAAAAAAAGAATGTGAATAAAGAGCATTTCGCGCACGAATTAAAGAGAAATTTCCGTAATATGCGTCGTTAACGCGCACACTACGGAAATTTCACGCTTCGCACACCCCGGACCAAGGGCCGGATGGTGCGTTCTGGGCATCGGTTGAGGCTTATTCCCGGCCGATGCAGCTGTAATGTATCCCCCACTCTTCCATCTCGGCAGGGTCATAAATATTGCGTCCGTCGATGACTACAGCATGGGCCATGGCCTTCTTGACTACTCCCCATGAGGGCAGACGGAACTGCTTCCACTCGGTAAGCAGCAGCAGGGCGTCGGCATTGAGCAGGGCGTCGTACATGTCGGCGGCATACTCCACCACGTTGCCGATGCGGCGGCGACACTCGTCCATGGCGATGGGGTCGAACACACGCACCTCACAACCGGCTTCGAGCAAGAGACGGATGACCACAAGGGCGGTGGCTTCTCGCATATCATCGGTCTGGGGCTTGAAGGCAAGTCCCCAGACGGCAATCCGCTTACCCTTGAGGTCACCCCCATAGTAGCGACTCAGCTTGTTGAAGACGATGGTCTTCTGGTATTCGTTGACCTCTTCCACGGCATTGAGCACCTTCATCGAGCATCCGAGGCTCTCGGCGGTCTTGATGAGGGCCTTCACATCCTTGGGGAAGCAGGAGCCTCCGTAGCCGCAGCCGGGATAGAGGAACTTGCTGCCTATACGGCTGTCGGAACCGATGCCCTTGCGCACCATGTTGACGTCGGCCCCTACCCGTTCGCAGAGGTTGGCGATGTCGTTCATGAAGCTGATGCGGGTGGCGAGCATGGAGTTGGCGGCATATTTGGTCATCTCGGCCGAGGGGATGTCCATGAAGATGACGCGGAAGTTGTTGAGCAGCAGGGGACGGTAGAGGCGCGACATCACTTCGCGTACCTTATCGCTCTCGGCACCTACAATGACGCGGTCGGGCGACATGAAGTCCTTGATGGCGGTACCCTCCTTGAGGAACTCGGGGTTGGAGGCTACGTCGAATGGGATCTGTACGCCCCGCTTGTCGAGCTCTTCCTGTACCACCTGCTTGACCTTGGCAGCCGTACCTACGGGTACCGTGCTCTTGGTCACAAGGATGGTATATTTCTTGATATGTTGTCCAAACTGGCGGGCTACGGCAAGCACATACTTCAGGTCGGCCGAACCGTCTTCGTCGGGCGGGGTGCCTACGGCAGAGAAGACCACGGCTACGTCGTCGAGTACCGATACCAGGTCGGTAGTGAAGTGGAGTCGTCCGGCACGGAAGTTACGGAGCACCATCTCCTCCAATCCCGGTTCATAGATGGGTATTTCACCCTTCTGCAACCGGTCTATCTTGGACTGGTCCACATCCACACAGGTGACATTGACTCCCATTTCGGCGAAGCATGTTCCCGACACCAGGCCTACATAGCCTGTTCCTACTACGGCAATATTCATAATGGTTTCTATATTTCTTCTGTTATTGTATTGAATCAATCATAGTGTTTGGTAATCTCACCCGCCAGGTTGGAATTCATGCGCTCCCGGATTTCCTGTTGCGTAAGTCCGTGGCCAAGCAGGAACATCAGTTTGGTCACGGCACACTCCGGCGTGCTGTCATATCCGCTGATGACCCCGGCCTGGAGCAGTTGCAGGCCGGTCTCATAGCGTCCCATCTCTACCGCCCCACTCTGGCATTGGGTGATGTTGACCACCACGATGCCCCGGTCGCGAGCCTCCTTGAGCTGACGTATGAGCCACTCCTTCTGAGGGGCGTTGCCCGAACCGAATGTCTTGAGTACCACCGCTTTGAGTCCCTGCACATGGAGTACTGAATGGACGATGCTCTCCTGTATGCCTGGGAAGAGGGTCAGCACCACCACGTTGGTATCAAAGAGGTAGTGGGGCTTCATCGGTCTGGTCGTATCGGGCTGGCGTATCTGCTGTTCGTTGTAGCGGATATGGATGCCCACCTTGGCCAGCGCAGGGTAATTGAACGAGCGGAAAGCGTTGAAGTTCTCCGCATTAATCTTGGTGGTGCGGTTGCCCCTCATCAGCTCGTTTTCAAAGAAGATGCAGACCTCAGGCACCACCGGCGTACCGTCGGCATGCTTGGCCGCAGCTATCTCTATGGCGGTAATCAGATTCTCCTTACCGTCGGTACGCAACGTCCCGATAGGCAACTGCGAACCGGTGAGAATCACAGGCTTAGCCAGATTTTCCAACATGAAGCTCAGGGCCGAAGCGGTATAAGCCATCGTATCCGTACCGTGCAGAATGACGAAGCCGTCGAAGTAGTCATAGTTGTAGCTGATGATCTTCACAATCTTAGCCCAGAAGGCCGGCTCCATATCCGATGAGTCGATGGGCGGGTTGAAGGCGTATGAAGCGATGCGGTAGTTAAATCGCTTCAACTCAGGCACCTGCCGTTGCAACTGGTCAAAATTGAAGTTCTCCAGCGCACCCGTCTCTGGATTCTCAATCATACCGATGGTTCCACCGGTATAGATAAGCAGTACGGAAGGATAATTCACATTGATAAACATGGGTTGGCGTGTTTGATGTCATTTTTAAGCCGCAAAGGTAAATCATTTGATTTAAACCTGCAACATATCTGGAGAGATAAAGCAAAATTCTTGCATATTCTATCTTTTTACTTGCGTTATCTAATCAAATCAAATAGTTAAATTTGATTAATTAACCGATAAATCCGGCCGCTTATTCCTCCATTCGCACAAATAGACGTATATTTGTGACCACAAAGGTCAGAAGATATATGATGATACCCTATTTCAAGAAGCAATTGATAAAGCTAATAGCTGCCATCTTGCTCATTCTCTGTGGAATGAGCAGCTGCACGCAGGACTTGTTCAACCCTGATCTCGTGAAGAGAACCTACGAAGATGCCTTTCCCGTGAAAAGCATCGACCCGCAGTTGGACTGGAAGACGACCCGTCCGATTACCGCCGACGTGACGGTATTCGGTGTGGAGGGGAAGGGGTACACCATCCGGGTCTATGATACCAACCCGATAGAGCACCCATCGGAGGCTCGCCTGCTCATGCAGGGCTCCACCACTTCAGCGAATCGCCTGCTGAGCCGTTTTGACTGCCCTACCTTCCTTACGGAACTCTTTATCAGCTGCAACGACGAGACCAACCGCGCCTTGGTGCAGCTCTCTGCCATTACCAACGAGAGGATAATCGCCACCTTTGGTGAGGAGCCGGAAACGGAGCCTGAGGCCAGAACAGGGGATGCTCCCACATGGAAAGGTCTCTCTACAAACGGAGTATCCACCCGTACAGCCGGATTCCCCGATGCCGCTACCCGTGCGACCAACAACGGTATAGAGGCTCTCTCCCCTACCTTAAGCGAGGAGGAGGTGCTTACTTTAGCGGCTGGGGCCAAGGAGGTGAAGGCCAACTCTACCCTCAAGGCGGGCGAGGTGTGGAAAATCAGCGAAGGGAAGATTTTCCGCAACGACATCGAAACCTGGGGAAGCAGCGATAACAATCCGGCAACACTCATCATACAAGGTACCTGGAGACCGGGCGGCAATATCGCCGCCATACAATCGGGTACGCGAATTTTTGTCACCTCCACAGGACGCATCGAACTGCCCGACACCGACAAGACCGGCAACCGCAACCTCACCCTCATCGGTAACAGCTACCTCACGGTCTATCCCGGCGGATACATAGGCGGAGAAGAGGGAGCGCAGGAGGGATATATCTACGTAACCAACGGATCGGCCGGAAACGTCAACTATAACGCAGGGACCATCCGAGTGAAATATATCTGCATGGATGGTGCCCAGAGCCGCCTCTACAACAGCGGTACCCTGGATATCGAACGCCTCATCTTCAACAACGAGGGAAGCAAGCTGACCAACATGGGACATGCCACTATCGGTACCACCAGCGTGAACAGCACCATCGAGAACGGCTGCTACCTCCACGTGACCGACAATCTCTGCGGACACCTCTTCATGGGCAACAGTTGCGCCGCCTTGATTGCCTCCTACGGAGCGGTGGGGGACAACTCGGGCAAGATTTTCCGCTTGGGCGACCACTCGATGATCACCATCGAGAAGGATGCCTGGTTGGCCTACGGTATGGAGGTGCAGGGTCCGGATCGTGGCGAGGCGCTCTTCAAGATAGGGGTGCTGAAGAGCATCAACGGGTTCCGCCATACGGGAGGTACCGTATTCTACGAGGTACAGAAGGAGTCGGTATCGGACTGGGAAAAGAAGACATTCCTCCACTACATGATGAATACCAAGGGGACGCTGGCCCGCTGGGGCGAGTCGCCCATCACCATACCCGAGGGAGAGTGCACGGGCGAAGGAAACATCCCGGAGTCGTCGGGAGACCCGCTCCCGGAGAATCCTCTCTCCTTCTCTTATGTGTTTGAAGACAACTTCCCCATGGTGGGCGACTACGACTTCAACGATGTGGTGATTGACGTCACCCCCATCTACCATCGTGACCCGAAGAGCAACTGCATCCAACGGATACAGCTCAACGTGACCTTGACGGCTGCGGGCTCGTCCAAACCGATAAGCCTGGGACTCCGTCTGGCGGGAATCGAGA
This sequence comes from uncultured Mediterranea sp., assembly GCA_946056155.1. GTDB lineage: Bacteria > Bacteroidota > Bacteroidia > Bacteroidales > Bacteroidaceae > Bacteroides. The sequence continues at coordinate 12,463 of CAMGIP010000059.1, forward strand.
AGAATCAGATTGCCTCCATCCAGAGCGTGGGCGAAGAGAGCAGGCACTTCATCGAGTCGATGAGTCATCCGAACAACCAGTTCAGCTTCAACAGCGCCACGCTGATGGAGGATAGCGACCCCTCCATCGTGCTGCCCATAGCGGGTGAGGTGCATAAGGTGTTTGGCGTACAGGGCTACTCGCTCGTCAATACGGGAGAGGGACCGGAGATGAAACCTTATACCTACGGACTGCTCTTTGAATTGGCTGACCAAACGCAGACTACCCCTCTCTTCAGCAAGGAGAACCTCGACTTCTTCATCTGCTACAACTACAAGGGGATGTCCAAGCGTATGGAAGTGCACCTCTACGAGTTCTGGAACTTGGGGGCCACCGCTTCGGGTACCATACAGAAGCTGAATCTTGACGTGGCCGGCAACAACACCTGGGCCGTGAGCGTTCCTTACGGCTTCCACTACCCGAAGGAGTACATCAACATCTCCCGTACAGGTACGCTGGAGGAGAGTGCCTATCCCGACTTCATCAAGTGGGCCCGCAACCGCAACGTCTGTCAGGACTGGTACCTGCGCCCCAACGAACCCTACGTGATGCGAAAAGCAGCCCATGGGACAGATTGGTCAAAATAGTTGATTAGACACCCCAAACTATAGAGTTAGAAATAAAAAACAACATATACAACACTTAATATTACCCTCATCATGAAAACCATATTATTCGTAGATGATAAGCCTACTATAGGCAAAGTACTTCAAGTTTACCTCGGCAAGGAAAACAAGTTTGAATATTGTGAAGATCCTCTCAAGGCCATCGACTGGCTCAGTCAGGGAGGCGACCCGGATTTGATTATTACGGATATCCGCATGCCCCACATGAGTGGCAAGGATTTTCTCCACTACCTGAAGAGCAACCCGCTCTACAGCAACATCCCCGTGGTGATGCTCTCCAGCGAGGATAGCACGACGGAGCGCATCCAGCTTTTGGAAGAGGGTGCGGCCGACTATATCCTGAAACCGTTCAACCCCATGGAGCTGAAGGCTCGCGTGAAGAAATATCTCCTCTGACCGTATGAGCAATGGAATGATTTACAATCTCTATGTGGGCTCAGACCAGCAGACGAGAAATCATCTGGCTGAGGTGTGCCCTGGTTTGTTCATGCCCTTCCCCTCGCTGAAGAAAGCGGCTGAGCAGGTGAAGGGAATGCGCGAACGGTATGATATCGTTCTCCTCGTGGAAAAGAAGGATGCCACCAAGCAATGCCCCGAACTGGAGTGGATGCACGAGACCTTTCCGCGCATCTACATGGCTTTGGTTACCGACGCCCCTCTCTCGAGCGAAGAGCGGAAGAGCTACCTCAAGTCGGGCATCAGCAACCTGATTAGTCCCAAGGTGGAGGTGGAGCGCATGGAGGAGCTGGACCGATTCCTGCACCAGCGCAAGCTGCATAAGATGCAGGAATTTGGCCAAGCACACAAGGAGAGTCTGACACGCCCTTTCCACATCCCGCTCTGGAAAAGGAGCTTCGACATCGTTGCCTCTCTGGGCGCACTCATCTGCCTCTCACCCCTACTACTGATCACCGCCTTGGCAATCCGAATCGAGAGTAAGGGACCTGTCATCTACCGCAGCAAGCGGGTGGGAAGCAACTATAAGGTATTTGACTTCCTGAAATTCAGGTCGATGTACACCAATGCCGACCGCAGGCTCAAGGAGCTCTCTGCCTTGAACCAGTATGCTACCTCCTCCAACGAACAGGCATTTGAGGAGATACCCGAACTGAAGGGCGACGAGACCGACGGCATGTTGCTGATTGGCGACGACGGCGCCCTGACGGAAGAAGCATACAGCGAGTCGCAGCGCAACAAGCGGGAGAACGCTTTCGTCAAACTGGAACGCGACCCGCGAGTAACCCGCGTAGGACGATTTATCCGCAAATATAGCATCGACGAGCTTCCGCAGCTGATCAATATCCTCAAGGGGGATATGAGTGTGGTGGGCAACAGACCCCTCCCGCTCTACGAAGCAGAACAGCTGACGGTGGATGAAGATATCGAACGATTCATAGCTCCAGCTGGACTGACTGGACTATGGCAGGTGGAGAAGCGAGGGGGAAGCGGAGCTATGTCTGCCGCAGAACGCAAGCAGCTGGATGTACGCTACGCGCATGAGTTCTCATTCAAAATGGACCTGAGCATCATCATCCGCACCTTTACAGCCTTCATCCAAAAGGAGGATGTGTGAGGCAGGCGGAAGAGTAGTCAACTGAGACGAGAGCGTGTGAATCAGACAACTTGACAAATGGGTAATGTAGTACATATATAATAAGGTATAGATCAATGATGTTATTTCTCACCATATGGAGATGCCCCCTGCGCTATGTGGGGCTATTCACTCTTCTTGGGTTGTCCATTCTGCCTCTGCAAGCCCAGAGTGAACGGGACGAACAGGTGCAGCGTGTAGCTATGTTGGAGCAAATCAAGCAATCG
>CAMGIP010000060.1 GCA_946056155.1 uncultured Mediterranea sp.
AATGCCACCTGAGACTCAACTGATCCCGTGTCAGTGTTAGACTTTCCGTACTTGCCGAAGATTTCTTGCTTTTTAGCAGCGTCTAAATACATAAATGTGATTGATTAATGGTTATATTATTGATAATCGGCCGCAAAGGTACGCAAACTTTTTGAACCGACAATAAAATCTTAGGTTTTTCTCTCAATTTTCCTCTTTCCCTTACTTTCCTTTTTGCTCCTTGCTCCTTTCTCACTCTTTCTTTCGACCTTTTTTTCACCTTCCCTATCTCTTATCTCCTCTCTCCTTCCTTCTTCTGCTACTGCCTCTCATCCCTCAGTATCGTCCTCTCTCTTTTCCTTTCAGCCTTCTCTTAACCTCTTCTTTGCCATGCTTTCTCCTCCCTTATTTCCTTTCACTCAAAGCTCTGTCTCACCCTTCTTCTCCGCGTTCTCTTCACTTTCTCTTCCCTTTCTTGTTGTTTTTTTCTCTTCGGTAAACGGATTTTGCTGAAAAAGAAGTAACTTTGCACCCGAAATAATAGGTATTTGTATGCAAAACATCAGAAATATTGCCATCATTGCTCACGTCGATCATGGCAAAACGACGCTCGTAGATAAGATGCTTTTGGCCGGAAACCTCTTCCGTAGCAACCAAAGCACAGGTGAATTAATGCTGGATAACAATGACTTGGAACGTGAACGAGGCATAACGATTCTTTCTAAAAATGTTTCCATCAACTATAAAGGGGTAAAAATCAACATTATTGATACTCCGGGACATAGTGACTTTGGCGGTGAAGTTGAGCGCGTGCTCAACATGGCGGATGGATGTATCCTGCTCGTAGATGCCTTCGAAGGTCCCATGCCGCAGACTCGCTTTGTGTTGCAGAAAGCGTTGCAGATTGGCCTCAAGCCTGTAGTGGTGGTCAATAAGGTGGATAAACCTAACTGCCGACCCGAGGAGGTGTATGAGATGGTTTTTGATCTGATGTTTAACCTCGATGCTACCGAGGAACAGCTCGACTTCCCTGTCATCTATGGTTCGGCCAAGAACGGATGGATGAGTACCGACTGGCAGAAACCCACCGAAGATATTACTGCACTTTTGGATTGCATTATTGAGCATATACCGGCACCGCTTCAGTTGGAGGGCACGCCGCAGATGCTTATCACATCGCTTGACTACTCTTCCTACACCGGACGTATTGCCGTAGGACGTGTGCACCGTGGTACGCTCAAGGAGGGTATGAATGTCTCTTTGGCTAAGCGCGATGGTACCATCATGAAAACCAAAATCAAGGAACTCCATACTTTTGAGGGCATGGGACGCCAACGGGTGGCTGAGGTCTCTTCGGGTGACATTTGCGCACTGGTGGGCATCGAAAACTTTGAAATCGGAGACACAATCTGCGACTTCGAGAATCCTGAACCGCTGCCCCCCATCGCCATTGATGAACCTACAATGAGTATGCTCTTCACCATCAACGACTCTCCCTTCTTCGGCAAGGAGGGTAAGTATGTGACTTCGCGTCATATCCACGACCGCCTGATGAAAGAGCTGGATAAGAACCTGGCGCTGCGTGTAACACGCGGTGAGGAAGACGGTAAATGGGTAGTGAGCGGACGAGGTGTGCTTCATCTCTCAGTGCTCATTGAGACCATGCGTCGCGAAGGTTATGAGTTGCAGGTGGGACAGCCGCAGGTAATCTACAAGGAGATTGACGGTGTGCGCTGTGAACCTATAGAGGAGCTGACGGTCAATGTACCGGAGGAGTTTGCCAGCAAGATTATCGACATGGTGACGCGCCGTAAGGGTGAGATGGTGAAGATGGAAACAGCCGGAGGCGACCGGGTAAACCTGGAGTTCAACATGCCTTCGCGCGGTATCATCGGCTTGCGTACCAATGTGCTCACGGCCAGCACGGGTGAAGCTATTATGGCGCACCGCTTCAAGGAGTACCAGCCTTACAAAGGCGAGATTGAGCGTCGCACCAACGGATCCATGATTGCCATGGAGAGCGGAACGGCCTTTGCCTATGCCATTGACAAACTGCAGGACCGCGGTAAGTTCTTCATCTTCCCTCAAGAGGAGGTTTATGCCGGACAAGTGGTGGGCGAACACTCGCACGACAATGACCTGGTCATCAACGTGACCAAGTCGAAGAAGCTGACCAACATGCGTGCCAGCGGTAGCGATGAGAAGGCTCGTCTCATTCCGCCCGTGCAGTTCTCGCTTGAAGAAGCCTTGGAGTATATCAAGAATGATGAGTACGTGGAGGTTACGCCCAAGTCGATGCGTATGCGTAAGGTCATACTTGATGAGTTGGAACGCAAGCGTGCCAAGCGCGATGAGTAAACAGAGGAGACCTGTTTCTTAGTCAAAATACAGCGAACCGCATCCCTCGTTCATCACGAATAAGGAGATGCGGTTCTGCTTTTATAGAGAGATAAGAAGTATTTTTTCAGTTACAAGTTGACAGGTTGGCTGGCTCATAGGACTGAGAGCAGTTCGTAAAGCAGGTAGGCCCAGTGAGCGGTAAAGGCGGCTACAATGCCACCGACCGTATGGGCGGTGATAGCCTTCGGAGTGAGGTCGCGATAGCCCAGTGAGTCGAGCATGGCGGTGTGGGTACTCAGGTATCCGCTCCAACACATACCGATGGCGGTGAATACAGCAATGGCATTTCCATCGACCCAGCCATGAGAAAGGAAGTTGGGTACCAGACTGAGCGCAGCTCCTACGGCACCCAATGCGGTAATGGGGAAGGCTACCAGATGCGGATCTTCAAATCCGAAGAGCCAGCGGAACAGGAAGTCAATCTTATTGGCCAAGTAGGGGAGCAGTTCCACACCCTGGTAGGCAGAGCCGTCGTAGAGTCCCTCGGCATTGGCACCAAAGGTGAAGAGCATGACGAAAGTAGAGATGATGAGCACACCCGGGATAATGGCGATACCTACATCCACGCCTCCGCGTCCGCCATCCAAGAGAGCGTCCAGCAGACGGATAAAGACGGTCTTGTGAGAGTTGTCAGCCTCCTCTTTCTTCTCTTCCTCAGTTTCCACTACTGCTTGTTCCTCGGCATATTTCGGATAGGCCTTCACAACGAAATGTTGCATCAGTCGGGTGGAGCAGATACATCCGCAGCAGGCTCCGAAGAAACCGATGAAGGGAGCAGCATAGAAGCCCTGACCTACCATGAAGACTATAACGAGCAGACCCATACCGAAGGCGGTACCGAAGTTGGTCAGAGAGATGAACTGGTATTTCTTGAAGTAGGTGGCAAACCGCTTGTCATGAGCCAAAGAGATGATGGCGGGGTTGTCGGAGAGGAAGGTCATGACAGCACCAAGGGAAGCCACACCCGGCAGATTGAAAAGAGGGCGCATCATCGGGCGGAGGAAGCGCTCCATCATCTTCACTACGCCAAACTCTACGAATAGTTTGCCGATGGCTCCGGTCAGGACACAGATACTCATCAAGTAGAACACGGTGTTCAGTAGCAAGTCGTGGGCGGTCTTCATCATGGTGTTGAGCATGTTGGGCAGACCCATGATGGAACTCAGGTAGCCAAAGATGAGCACTACCACCATCAGACAGAGGATACCGCTCGGTACAGTGGGTATCCTAAAACGCATTTTGTACTTCATAAAGTAATAAAAAGGATAACAGGTTATCGTTATTGGTTTGTTTTAAGATTATTCAAGTTCTCTCCTCTTAGACATACTTTCAACTCCTTAACTCGTCAACCTAATCAGACTATTTCCCGAAGGAGAGGAGGTGCATTTTCCAGGTCAATCCCACATTGATGGTCAGCTGCTTGTCTTTCATCGTGCCACTGGGATTGCCATTTGTGCCCCAGGCATAGGCTGCACAGGCATGGACTCGGACATTGTTCTTCTGACCTTTGAGCGGATAGAAATGGATACCTCCGCCCACAGAGGTGAGCTCAGTGCCTGGCAGTACACAGAGGTCTGCCGCTACCTTCGTGCGGTTCACGTCGTAGGTAGTCTTGGCATATAGTTCCCAGTTGGGATGACATTGGCAGGCAATCTCAGCCATGACAGAGCAGTCGCGAAGGAAGTAGGTTTGGTGGTCGGCAGCACGGTTCATGAAATCAAGCTGCAGTCGGGTGTTGCCCAGTGTCCACTGGTTGCCCAAGGCGATGTAGCTGATGAAGCGGTCAGGCGCATACTCCATCATGTTGAGCGAGTATAGGGTACTCCACACACCATGCTTACCCACCCAATAGAGGTTGTAGGCATAGAGGTCGTTAAGCTCTGGATTGCGGAAAGGACTTTCGCAGAATTGTGCCGTTAGCTGGTCGTTGCCTTGAGCTGTGGAGTAAGTCATGCTACCGCCAAACTGATAGCAGGGGATGTTGTTCCAATACTCCGAAGAGATGAAAATATCGATGGGTGCGCGGTCGTACTCATAGCCTCCGATGAGCACCACCTGTTTACCCGCAGCTATGCTCCAATGTTTGTTGGCCTTGTAGTTGAGATAGATCCAGTCGGTAGCGTCAAAGAAACTGCCATCGGAAATCTTTTTGTTGAGTCGGTGTCTCCAGGAGTAGGAGAAGGAGGAATTGATGGAACCGTTGATTTTCAGGTTTAGGTAGTTTCCCTTGATGCCGTTGTTGCTGTGTACAGCATCTCCGTCAATTGATTCTCGGTTGTATCCTACACGGGTTTCTGCGGCAATATCTACCGTAGGTTTCTCCTGTGCATAGCCAGTAGCCAAGCCGCATGCCATGCATAAAGCCATCAGTGTGCTCTTCATGTCTTTTGTTGTTTGTTGGTTTTCAGGTTGTTATAATATAAATCCACTATGTTTTTTATGAAAATGGAACAATATGCCTGCATATATATCCAATTTTTATACAAATGTAGCGAGTTTTTTTTTATTGGCAACAAAAACCGACTTTTTTTTTCAATCTGATGTTTTCTTGCTTTTTTTCTTTCCTGTTTTTTACCAGTTCCCTTGGAAAAATTGGTTCCTTGTTCTTCTCCATTTATCTCTTCCTCGATTTCCGCTGTTCTATACCTATTTATATATAGTTTCCAAACCAGCTCTTCCCGAATCTTTCATCACTTGGATAAACGCTCAGATGATAAAATGGGAGGAAAAAGGGTTTTGAGGCGGTTAGGACAGTATTTGCTAGATATAGATTGCAAGTTAGATACCTCAAAAATCGACGAATTGTAATATTTGGCTCTAATATTTTGAAAAAATAGAGCCTTTTGTTTGGAAATATCTGTTTTTTTTATACTTTTGTAGCCGTAAAACCGAACATAGCAAGACAACGTATGAAACGAATGTATTTTGACCACTATTCTATGCAAGCTCTGCAGACGCTTCACCGCTACAGAGCCGTTATGTTCAGTCCGACTCAGGCATAGTCAGCTGAGGCATAACGCATCACCGTCTGTGTGTGGGGAGTTTTGTTTTCACATGGGCGGCCGCTTTTTCGTGCCTCTTTTCGATTCCATTTTCTAAGATTATTCACAAGGTGTTTTTCTCTCTTGCAGGGATAGGTGTATCCATGCAGGTGGAAGACTCCATCAAAATCGTTTACATTATGAACAAGCCTACGATTAAAGAAGTTGAAGAATGGGTAATGAAGTTGTATCAAACCTGTGAAGAGAGCATCACCGATGCTGAGCGTAGAGAACAACACAAGTATGCCACCATGGTGCAACGCCCTCAGGACAAGAAATTTCTGGTCAAGATGCTTGACGAGTCCTCGCAAATCAGGGACGACCGTAAACTGGCCAAGCGCATCAAAGTGCTTATTGGCCGCTACGGAGTGCCCGAGTTTCTGAACAAACGCGATACTTTCCTTTTCAAAATGTACCAGGCTTTCGGTTATCTCTTCTACCCGATTGCCATTCCTATTATCAAGAAGAGACTGCGTAGCGACACATCGCGCGTCATCATCGATGCAGCACGTCCGCACCTGACCAGGCATCTGGCTACCCGCTTTGAGCAGAAGATAGGTCAGAATGTGAACCTGCTCGGCGAGGTGGTGCTCGGCAATGAGGAGGCCGACAAGCGCTACTACAGCTACTTGGAGGCACTCAAGGAGCCAGACATCAACTACATCTCCGTGAAGATTTCCGGTATCTATGCCCAGACTCACGCACTCAACTATGAGGAGAGCTTCCCTGAACTGGTGCGCCGCATGTCGGAACTTTACCAGGCTGCAATTGATAATCCCTATGTGGATGAGAATGGCAACAAACGGGCCAAGTTCATCAACCTCGATATGGAGGAGTATAAGGATGCTCACCTTACCATGCGCCTCTTCAAAGAGGTACTCTCCAAACCTGAATTTCTTCACTACTCCGCCGGTATTGTGGTGCAGTCGTACCTGCCCGATGCTTGGGACTTCCAGACCGAACTGTTGGAGTTTGCCAAGGAGCGCTGCGAACGGGGAGGTGCACCCATCAAGATGCGTATCGTGAAGGGATGTAACCTTGATATGGAGACGGTAGTGGCCTCATTGCGTGGCTGGGAAAATCCCGTCCGCCCCAACAAGACCGAGGTGGATGCTAACTACCTGCATATCATCGAGCGTGGATTGCTGCCCGAAAACTCGCGCTACCTCCACATCGGTATGGCTTCGCACAACCTTTACACCATCTCCTACGCTTACCTGCTCACGCAGAAGTACGGTACGCCGAGGGATACCTTCTGCTTCGAGATGCTGGAGGGTATGGCCGACCATGTATGGCGAGCCCAATCGAAGTTGGGCAACCACGTCATCCTCTATACACCTGTGGTGAAGGACGAGCATTTCCTCAATGCAGTATCTTATCTTGTGCGCCGTATGGATGAGAATACGGCTCCCGACAACTTCCTCACCCACTCGTTCAACCTCAAGCCCGACACCGAGACGTGGAACTTCCTCAAGAAACAGTTTGAGGATGCTTACGCCCTCAAGGACAAGATTCCTCACACGCCTCACCGCACACAGAACCGTCTGGAACCTTACAAGCCGGTTCCGCCCATGGATGAGATGGTGAATGAACCCGACACTGACTTCGACCGCGAGTGTAACCAGGAGTGGCAGCGGCAGATTTTTGCCAAATGGAAGAAGTCACCCTCCGACAAGCCCTATATCATCCCCACACAGATTGGCGACCGCACCGTGGAGAATGCCAGCCGTGCCAAGTATTTCGACCGCTGCCAGAACGATGAGGTAGAGGTATGCGAGATGTCCAAGGCTAACGTCAGCCAGGTGGAGGAGATTATCCGTATAGCAGCTACTGACCCGAAGGGATGGCGCAAGACCACCATTGAACAGCGCCACAAGATTATGTATGATGCCGCTAACCGCCTCGGTGAGTTGCGTGGTGACCTCATCGGTTGTATGTGTGCCATTACCGGTAAGACGGTGGTGGAGGCCGACGTAGAGGTGAGCGAAGGTATCGACTATGCCCGTTTCTATACCCCCTCGATGAAGAAATTCTACCAGTTGCCAGACGTGGATATCAAGGCCAAGGGCACTATTTTGGTCATCTCTCCGTGGAACTTCCCCTGTGCTATTCCGTGCGGTGGCGTAGTGGCTGCCTTGGCATCGGGTAATACAGTCATTCTGAAACCGGCTACTGTGGCTGCTCCCGTGGCATGGCTCTTTGCTCAGGCCTTCTGGGATGCCGGCGTACCCAAGGAGGCGTTGCAGGTGGTTATCACCGAACGTGATGCTTTGAACAAACTCACCGCTGCTCCCGAAATCAAGCATGTTATCCTCACAGGGGGTACTGAGACGGCTCAGGCCATCACCAAGGCCAATCCCACTACGCCGCTCTCTGCCGAGACAGGTGGTAAGAACGTGATGATTATCACTGCATCGGCCGACCGCGACCATGCCATCATGAACGCCTGTGCCTCTGCTTTCGGCAATGCAGGACAGAAGTGCTCGGCCTGCTCGCTGCTCCTCGTGGAGCGCTCGGTCTATGACTCGGAGGAGTTCCGCATCAAACTGAAGGACTGCGCCACCAGCCTCAAGGTGGGTAGCGTATGGAATGCAGGCAATATCGTAGGACCTATGATTACCAACAACAATGAGAAACTGTTGAAGGCCATCAACACGCTGGAGCCGGGTGAGTTCTGGCTCGTTCCACCCCGCTTCGTGGACAAGCTGCGGTATATTCTGGCTCCGACGGTGAAGATGGGTGTTAGCCCCAAGAGCTTCTCATTCCGCACCGAGCTTTTTGGCCCGATGCTCTCCGTGGCTCCCTTTGATACCTTAGAGGAGGCGGTAAATCTGGTCAACGGATTGGATTACGGACTCACTTCAGGCATACAGTCGCTCGACGAGAGCGAGCGCGACTACTGGAAGCAGCATATCATGGCTGGTAACCTCTACATCAACCGCGGTATCACGGGTGCTATCGTCAACCGTCAGCCCTTCGGCGGTATGAAGCTTTCTGCCTTCGGTGGTGGTATCAAGGCCGGTGGTCCCAACTACTGTGCACAGTTTACCATCATCACCGACAAGCCGGGCAGCAAGACCGACTACAAGAAGAGCTATGCCGAGGCTTGGGAGAGCGAGTTCCGCCATGCCCGTGACTGGAACCAGTGCCGTGGCGAACAGAATGTTTTCCGCTACCTCCCGTTGAAGGGTGGTATGGCACTCCGCCTCTTCAAGGGTGATAGCAACGAATGGGCTGAGATGATTGCTCTCGCTGCCAAGCTCTGTGGCACACCGTTCACCATCAGTTTCGACCCCGCTGACGACCGCTCTGCAGCCCTCGCCTCTACCGGTGCCGTACTGAAGAAGGAGAGTCTCGATGCCTTCATCGAGTCTGTGCCCAACTACGAGCGTATTCGTACCTGCTCTCCCGATATACCCAAGGCTATGTACGAGCGTGCCGCTGCCACCAACAAGTTCATCGCTACTGATGTGCCGGTGAAGGATGGTCGCGTAGAGCTGATCCACTACATCAAGGAGCAGAGCATCTCGTTCGAGTATCACCGCTACGGTAGTGGTCAGGATCAGGCTCCCGCAGTAGAATAGTTCGTTCAGTTGGAAAGGTTCGCCTAAATAATTTATAATTTATAATTGGTGACACAATACCTTTTATAATTGGTGATGCAATACTTTCCGTTGAAGAGCGGATAAGGAAGCTAATCGATTGGTTGACTGCTAAAGAGCGGCAAAAGGAATGTCTTTTCAACTGGTCAACTCGTTAACTGGTCAACTTGATAGCTTGTTGATTCGGAGCAAGTTTTTATTTTGCAAAACTTGGATAACCTATTGAATAGAGGGCTGGAACTTCAATGAGGGTTCCAGCTCTCTTTTTACGTGAAAGAAATAGAAAATTGTGTCGGGAGGCTATTATCCCGAAAAAAATAGTTATTTTTGCCGAAACAGCAGATTTGACTATGGAAGAACAGAATACGACCAATAACGAATTGCCCCTTGTAGAGCAACCTGTGGCGTACAATGAGGATAATATCCGACATTTGGACGACATGGAGCACATCCGTGTACGCTCGGGTATGTACATCGGCCGGTTGGGCGATGGCAGCCAGAGTGATGACGGTATTTATGTGCTGCTCAAGGAGGTGATGGACAATAGCATCGACGAATTCAAGATGGGAGCCGGTAAGAAGATTGAGGTGAACATCGATGAGGAGTTGCGGGTGAGTGTCCGCGACTATGGGCGAGGCATACCCCAGGGCAAGCTGATAGATGCGGTGAGCAAACTGAATACAGGAGGCAAGTATGACTCCAAGGCGTTCAAGAAGAGCGTCGGACTCAATGGTGTGGGTATCAAAGCCGTAAACGCTCTCAGTAGCCGGTTTGAGGTGCGCAGCTATCGCGATGGCAAGGTGCGCTGTGCCATCTTTGAGCGTGGTTCATTAGTGAGCGACGTCACCGAAGAGAGCAGCGAGGAGACCGGTACCTATATCTTCTTTGAGCCGGATGATACGCTCTTCATAGGCTATCGCTTCCAGAATCAGTTCGTTGAGTCTCTTCTGCGCAACTATACCTACCTCAATACGGGGCTGGCCTTCATCTACAACGGACAGCGCATCATCTCCCGTCATGGCCTTGAGGATCTGCTCAAGGACAACATGACCAGCGAGGGACTGTACGACATCGTGCACCTCAAGGGGGAGGACATTGAGATAGCCTTTACCCACACCAACCAGTACGGTGAGGAGTACTACTCCTTTGTCAACGGTCAGCACACCACGCAGGGAGGTACCCACCAGTCGGCTCTCAAGGAGCACCTGGCACGCACCATCAAGGAGTTCTTCAACAAGAACCAGGACTATGCCGACATCCGTAACGGACTGGTGGCGGCTATTGCTGTGGATGTGGAGGAACCGATGTTCGAGAGCCAGACCAAGACCAAACTGGGCAGTAACAACATGTGGCCGGCTGTGCCGCAGGAGAATAAGCCTGCCGGACCCACAGTCAACAAGTATGTGGGGGACTTCATCAAAACTGAAGTCGATAACTACCTCCACAAGAATCCTCTTGTGGCCGAGGTGATGCTACAGAAGATTCAGGAGAGCGAGAAGGAGCGTAAGGCTATTGCCGGAGTGACCAAACTGGCACGTGAACGGGCCAAGAAGGCCAATCTGCACAACCGTAAGTTGCGCGACTGCCGATATCATCTCAATGATGGCAAGGGCAAGGAGCAGGAGGATCAGTCTTGCATCTTCATCACCGAGGGTGACTCAGCCAGTGGATCCATCACCAAGAGCCGTGATGTCAATACCCAGGCGGTCTTCAGCCTGCGAGGCAAACCGCTCAACTGCTACGGCTTGACCAAAAAGGTAGTCTATGAAAACGAGGAGTTCAACCTGCTGCAGGCAGCTCTCAACATTGAGGATGGCATGGAGGGCCTGCGTTACAATAAGGTCATTGTGGCTACCGATGCCGATGTGGATGGTATGCATATCCGCTTGCTGATGATTACTTTCTTCCTCCAGTTCTTCCCCGACCTCATCAAGAAGGGACATGTCTATATCCTTCAGACCCCTCTCTTCCGCGTGCGCAACAAGAAGAAAACCTCCTACTGCTATACCGAGGAGGAGCGGCAGAAGGCCATCGGCGAGCTGGGACCCAATCCCGAAATCACCCGATTCAAAGGTCTCGGAGAGATTTCTCCCGATGAGTTCAAGTACTTCATCGGCAAGGAGATGCGATTGGAACAGGTCAACCTCAAGAAGACCGACCTCGTAAAGGAACTGCTGGAGTTCTACATGGGCAAGAATACCATGGAACGACAGAACTTCATCATTCAGAATCTGGTTATCGAGGAGGACCTCGTGGAGGAGGAGTGATGCGTTCCAAGAAAGTCAGACTCTCTCGGTACGACTGTTTAACGATTTTAGATAAGATATACAAACAGACAAATCAATGAAAGCGATATTTCCCGGTACGTTCGATCCCTTCACCATCGGCCATCAGTCGGTGGTCAGACGGGCACTCACCTTTCTCGATGAGATAGTCATCGGTATCGGCGTGAACGAAAACAAGCGAACCCATTACGCCACCGAACAGCGGTTGGAGACGATAAGGAGATACTATAAGGACGAACCCCGCGTGCAGGTCATGGCCTACAGCAACCTCACCATCGACTTCGCTCAGGAGGTGGGTGCCAATCTCATCATCCGGGGCATCCGCACCGTGAAGGATTTTGAGTACGAAGAGACCATTGCCGACATCAACCGTAAGCTCACCGGCATAGAGACTATCCTGCTCTTCACCGAACCGGAACTGACCTGCGTCAGCTCCACTATCGTGCGCGAACTCATCAAGTATGGCAAGGATGTGAGCATGTTCCTGCCCAAATAATGACCATATAATTAAAAGATAACTCTATAAATTGCAATGAAGAAACTATGTATATTGGCCGTGGTGATGCTCTGTGTCTCGCTCCACGCGATGGCTCAGCAGGGCAAGAACGACCCGCTACGCAAACTGCAAATGGCCGAGTTTGCTATTTCCAAACTCTATGTTGATCCGGTGGATGAAGATAAACTGGTGGAGGAAGCTATCATACGGATGCTGGCCCAGCTGGACCCTCACTCCACCTACACCAATGCGGAGGAGACCCGCGAGATGAACGAACCGCTCAAAGGTAATTTTGAGGGTATCGGCGTGCAGTTCCAGATGATAGAGGACTCACTTTTCGTCATACAGCCCGTTTCGGGAGGTCCCTCAGAGAAGGTGGGTATTCTGGCCGGTGACCGCATTGTGGCGGTCAACGACACTGCCATTGCTGGGGTGAAGATGACTACCGACGAGATTGTGAAGCGGCTGCGTGGACCCAAGGGAAGCAAGGTGAGGCTCACCATCGTGCGCCGTGGCGTGGATGAGGGGCTCCACTTCACCGTAGTGCGCGACAAGATTCCCATCCATAGCCTCGATGCAGCCTACATGTTGCAGCCGGGCATCGGCTATATCCGTATCAACCGCTTTGCCAGCACCTCCCATCAGGAGTTTGCCGAGGCATTGGCCCGTCTCCAGAAAGAGGGTGTGAAGGATCTGGTGCTTGACCTTCAGGGCAATGGAGGCGGTTACCTCAACGTGGCCATTGACCTGGCCAATGAGTTTCTGGGACAGATGCAGCTGATTGTCTATACCGAAGGTCGTGCAGCCAAGCGTTCGGAGTTCTTCTCCAAAGGCTCGGGTAAGTTCCGCAAAGGGCGTCTCGTGGTGCTGGTGGATGAGTACAGCGCCTCGGCCAGCGAGATTGTGACGGGTGCCATTCAGGACTGGGACCGTGGCGTAGTAGTTGGCCGTCGCACCTTCGGCAAAGGATTGGTACAGCGTCCCATTGACCTGCCCGACGGCTCGATGATTCGCCTCACCATCTCCCGCTACTATACCCCTTCGGGCCGTTGCATCCAGAAACCCTACAGCAAGTCAGAGGGTGATGATATGCTGACCAAGTATCATAGTGACTTGGCCAATCGCTTTAGCCATGGCGAACTGATTCATGCCGACAGCATCCATTTTGCCGACTCGCTGAAGATGCTGACCATGCGCCTGAACCGTACAGTCTATGGGGGCGGAGGCATCATGCCCGACTTTTTTGTGCCGTTGGACACCGCCCGCTACACGACATATCACCGCAAAGTATCGCTCAAGGGAGTGATTAACCGTTGTGTGACCCACTACATCGAGCAGCATCGTAAGGAGTTGCAGCGCAAGTACAAGCGCTTTGCCGACTTCGACCGCAAGTTTGAGGTGGGTGAGGAGATGCTTGCAGACCTCAAGGTGATGGCTGAGGCCGATAAGATAACCTGCACAGAGGAAGAGTGGCAGCGTACCTTGCCCCAACTGACTGTGCAACTGAAGGCACTCACCGCCCGCGACCTTTGGGATATGAACGAATACTATCAGGTGATGAACAGTACCAATTCCAGCGTGCAACAGGCCATCAAGGTACTTACTGAAGGTGTGTATGAAAAGGTTCTGGCTTATTAAATCCATCTCATAAGGTTGGAGAACTCCCCGGTATTAGTAGAGCACGGAATTTTAGTTAGCTTCAAGGGCAGTAGAAGCCAATAGATACTCCAGTACCAGTAGTATGATACTCCAGTATCAGTAAGCATGTACTGAAAAGGATACTGACTTACTCTTCAAAGAGCATAGAAGTGGAGTGTGGCAAGTGGTTGTACTTGCTCTTGGAGCATGTAAATGAGGCGAGAAGCATCAATCAACTGAAATCACTGGTCAAAGATATTTGGCTGCTACGGCAAGGGTGAAGATACTGATTTTCAGTTCAGGTATCGCTTGCTTGAGTGTGAGAGCGCAGGTCGTCAGCGTGGCGCCTGTGGTGAGAACATCATCCACGAGTATGATGTGTGCATGGGCAGGGAGTGAGGCAACAGCCGACTCATTCACTTGAAAAGCCTCATTCAGGTTCTCCCACCGTTCGTGTACATTTTGGCTTACCTGGCTCATCGTGTAATGGTTACGAGTAATCAGTTGCGTATGCACAGCTATTCCCGTGACCGATGAGATTCCTCGGCATAACCATTCGCTTTGGTTATATCCTCGACTGCGCAGTCGTTTGCGGTGTAGTGGTACGGGCACCAGGTAGTCCACACCATCAAAGAATCCGCTTTCTTGGATCTCCCATGCAGCCATGCGCCCCAGTATTTCTGCCAGCTTTTTATCTCCCTTGTATTTGAAGAGGTGAATCAGTTTGGCGTATTTATCTTCCTTCCAGTAGAAATAGAAGGAGGTGGCTCGTTCTATGTCCACACGTCCGTAAAATCGCTTCAAAGCCTCGTTTTCCAACGTCTTGTGGAAGAACGTTCGCGGTATCTTAAGGTTGCAGGCAAAGCAAAACCGCTCCTCATTGCGATGCAGAATCTCACCGCAAACGGGGCAGAATTTGGGAAACAGCAGTTGCCACAAGGCTATCGGATATTCTTTCCAGTCCATTTTTTCTCGCACCTTTGGATTATACCATAGTATATCTACATCCTATCTCTTCCTCTCCTCATGATTCTCCTTTCCCCATCTCCTTTTTCCCCTTAGTGATTTTCCTTACCTCTTTTTCCCCTCCCATTCATTGGCGCACCCGACAAACCCTGTGGGGAGGACGCACGGATGCTAACCCAAAACTG
>CAMGIP010000061.1 GCA_946056155.1 uncultured Mediterranea sp.
TACACATCACCAACGGACAACTCAGGGAGAGCAACCATAAGTTGAACGAGTCCAACCAGAAGCTCAATGAGACCAATGAGATGCTCAATGAGACCAACCTGAAACTGAAGGAGGTGAACGGGGAACTGATGGAGGCCAACGGACTCAAGGAGGAGTACATCGGCCAGGTGTTCAAACTATGCTCTACCTACCTCCGGAAGATGGAGGAGCAACGGAAGAAGTTGAACCGGAAAATGAAGGCCGGACAGATAGAGGAGCTCCGGCAAATCCTGGAAAACAGCATGACCGACAGTCAGGAGATGAAGGCTTTCTACGAAATCTTTGATGCCATCATACTCAACCTCTATCCCCACTTCGTAGAGGAGATCAACAGCCTGCTCCGCAAGGAGGAGCATATTGAGGTGAAGGAGGGACGACTCAATACGGAGTTGCGCATCCAGGCCTTGATACGGTTGGGAGTGACCGACAGCGAAAAGATTGCCGAATTTCTCCACTGCTCCGTGCAGACCGTCTATAACAACCGCTCGATGACGGTGGCCAAGGCCATGACCGGCAAAGAGGAATTCCTGCAGGCTGTAAAGGGAGTGGGAAAAAAAACCGCCTCCTGAGCAAGGACTGCTACCAAGGCATGACTATGGGACCTGCTACCAAGGCCTGACGATAGGGCCTGACCCCGGAAACCAATGCCTTTTCCTGCCCAAAACTGCCGATAACCAAACTACCGAAAGCCTGACTATTTCTACTGAAAACAGGAGGAGAAGAATTACAACAATATGATAATCAATGAATTGTGAAGACAAAAATTTACCGATTCCCCTACCCTCCCATCTGAGGGACAAGGATAACCGATACTTTTGTGGTCGTGAATGAAAAACATCAATTAACACACAATTCATCAACTTCATGAAAAACTACAAAAGACCAAGTGTGATCCACCGCATGGCAGAGCTATGTTGTGGATGGTTGCTGATGCTATTGGCTACAACGGCCTCTGCTCAGACCTTGAAAGTAACCGGCACGGTAACGGATGAATCGGGAGAACCCATCATCGGTGCCAACGTAGTGGTACAGGGTACAGGAAGCGGTACCATTACGGACGTGGACGGAAATTTCATGCTTCCTGAAGTAAAGAAAGGGGCCACCGTGGAGGTGAGCTTCATCGGTTATCTCACCCAAACTGCAAAAGTTCAGAACGCATCACCCCTCAAACTGGTGCTAAAGGAGGACAGCCAGGCCTTGGAAGAGGTGGTGGTAGTGGGTTATGGCGTGCAACGTAAAAGCGACCTGACAGGTTCTGTAGCATCGGTCAACACCAAAACGTTGGAGAGCCGGCCGCAAACCAACCTGATTCAATCACTTCAGGGTGCTGTTCCGGGACTGAACATCAGCACCACCGGAAGCAATGCCGAAGGCTCTTCTACTACTACTCGCATCCGCGGAAACAACTCCATCACGGCCGACAACAATCCGCTCATCATCCTCGACGGCATACCCTTTGATGGTCCCTGGTCGGAAATCAACCCGAGCGATGTGGAGTCTGTGGAGATTCTTAAGGATGCCTCATCGGCGGCCATCTATGGTGCACGCGGATCGAATGGTGTCATCCTCATTACTTCCAAGAGAGGACAGAAGGACAAGCTGACTGTATCTTACGATACGTACGTAACCATCGACACCCCCATCAACCTGCCTCGGATGATGAACGGTGAGGAGTTTTACAACTACAAGGTGGAGGCATTCAAGGCTTCCAACACCTATCAGCCTACTCCCGAAGACCCAGAACCTTGGCTTAACAACCTTACGCCGACCGAACTGGAGATGCATGCCGCCGGAGAGAGTACCGACTGGATGAAACTGGCTACTCAAACGGGTATCAAGCAGCAGCACAACCTCTCGTTCCGAGGTGGCAGCGGCAAGACCAACTACTTTATCTCCATGAACTATACCGATGTGAAGGGTACTGCTGTGGGCAATAACTTCAAGCGCTACAATGTGCGCTTCAACCTCGACCAGGAGTTCTACAGCTGGCTGAAGTTCACCACCACTACCCAGCTGGGACGCTACGACCGAAGCGGCAGCAACGCCACCTTCTGGCGGGCCATCAAGCAGGTGCCTCTGGGGCGTGCCTACAACGAGGATGGATCGCTTACCCTCTCCGCTACAGAGGACTCTTCCGTAGCGTTCAGCGTCAACCCCCTCGGAGCCCTCAATAACCGCACCTCAGACATCCGAGCCAAGGTCATCACCAACAACGTACTGGAGGTGAAATTCCCCTTCATCAAGGGATTGAGCTACAAGCTCAACTCGGGCTTTACCTATCAGAACAGCTCCTACAAGAACTATCAGGGTATGGATACCTACGAGGGTGCCAGTGCCAATGGCGTACTGAACACCGACGACTGGCACTCTGAGGAGTGGATCCTGGAGAATATCCTCACCTATCAGCGCGACTTCGGCAAACATCGTATCTTCTTCACCGGACTCTACTCGGCACAGAGCAAAGAGTATGAGCAGAACAAAATGACGGGTAAGAACTTCCCCAACGATGTGATGTACTACTACCAGATTTCCAAAGCGGGCACCATGTCGGGAAGCTCCAACTACTACAAGCAGAACCACATCTCGCAGATGGGACGTCTGAACTATACCTACGACAGCCGCTACCTGCTGACCCTGACCGCACGTCGTGACGGATATTCGGCCTTCGGCAGCAACTCCAAATTCGGTGTATTCCCCTCAGCGGCCATCGGATGGAACGTCTCCAACGAAAGGTTCTTCCAGGAGCACGCCATCAGCAAGACCATCACCAACCTGAAGTACCGCCTCTCTTGGGGTAAGAACGGTAACGAGGCCATCAGCGCATACAGCACGCTGCCCAACCTCTCCACCTTCAACTACCTGAACGATGACCATACGGCTCAGTTTGGCTTCTATCCCTCGAAGCTGGCTTCGCCCAACCTCGGATGGGAAACCACAACCTCTATCAATACGGGTCTGGACATCCAACTGTGGGACGGTCGTATCCAGACCTCATTCGACATGTACTGGTCAAAGACCAAGGACCTGCTGCTCTCTCGCTCTATCCCGACCATCAATGGTACTGGATCAATCACCGAAAACCGTGGACAGACCAAGAACCGCGGTCTGGAACTGCAAATCACCTCTAACAACATCAACAGCAAGGACTTCAGCTGGAGCACCACTTTCAATCTCTCGCATTACACAACGGAGATTGTGGACGTGGGCCTGTATGACGAAAACGGCAAACCGACCGATGACGTGGCCAGCAAATGGTTTATCGGAAAGCCTATCCAGGTGAATTATGACTATAAGATCATCGGTGTATGGCAGATTACTGATCCCTCAAACCCCACCGGACAGCAGGATCCCAATTACCGGAACTCTTATCCGGGCTTCGTGAAGTATCTGGATGTGGATGGCAAGAACGATATCAATACGGACGACAAGACCATCATCGGTTCGGCCATTCCTAAGGTAAACATGAGCCTGATGAACAATTTCGAATACAAGAACTTCACCCTGAGCGTATTCCTGACGGCTCAGTTGGGACAGACTTGGCTCAACGCACTCTACGATACGAGCCATAACTCCTACCGACAGAACCGCTTCTTGGTCAACTTCTGGACTCCGGATAATCCTACCAATGACTATCCCAAAAACAGCCTCAACAGCGATGTGAACCCCGAAAGTGCTAACTTCTATGAGAAGACCGACTTCCTCCGCATCTCGGACATCACCTTGGGTTACAATCTGCCCAAACAGTGGCTCAGACGTACCTTCATCAAGCGGCTCAACGTCTATATGAATATCAAGAATCTGGCTACCATCACCGGATGGACCGGCATGGATCCGGAGTTTCTTGACGACCAGCTGGCTGCTCCTCCCGTACGTTCATACACTTTCGGACTCAAACTGGACATCTGATTTGAAGTCACATTTATCTACATTCAACACAATCATTTAAAAATTGATATATAGCATCATGAAAAAATATACCTGCATATTGTCGATGGCTCTTGCCCTGCTCACCAGCGGGTGCAACGAGAACAGCTTCCTGGAGGAGGACCCGCGTGACGCCCTCTATCCGGAAAATCTGCTGGTCGATTACAACGGATTCAAATCGATGATCACTCCGCTCTATGGTCAGATGAGAGCCGAGTACCGTCGGGCCGATGCCATGGGCGGAGGCATACCCCTCTGCCTGCACTCGGCTTGGGGTGGTGGCGTGGACAATGCCTGGGCCAACAATACCAGTTCAGCCGTGAAGTTTCTCTACAACCCGTTGGAGATTACCTATACCGACTTAGACATCTGGAACAACATCTTCCAATGGAGCTACCGCATCATCAATACGGCCAACATGGTCATCTCCCGCGCTGAAGGAAGCGGCATCAACTGGGGAGCTGGAAGCGATGCGGAAACGAAGAAGAATGAGGTGTTGGCCGAAGCGCGTTTCTTCCGGGCTTGGGCGTACAGACACCTGACCTACTCATTTGGAGACGTACCTCTCTCTACCGAGGAGATTACGGGTATGAACTATCGCGATGACTGGGAACGTACGCCTGTAGCCGACATCCGCAAAGTGATGATCGAGGATTTCCAGTTTGCCGCCGACCACCTGCCCCTGCGCACCTCTAACAACAGCAAAATCTCTGGAGCGGTGGCGCGACACTACTTGGGTGAGACCTACTTAGCCATGGGAGAACCGCAGAAGGCTGTGGATGCCCTGAAGCCACTGGTGACGGGAAGCGAGTATAGTCTCATCACCCAACGATTCGGCAAAAATGCCTCCAACGAGGGTTGTCCCTTCATCGACCTCTTCTACACTCCGATGTATGCCGATGGCAATACGGAGGTGCTGCTGGCCTTTGTCAACACGGAAGAGGAGAACAGTTCGTACGGTACAGCACAGGTCTATATGACCACTACCTACAAGAATTACTATGCCAACGATGGCAACTGCAAGAAAACCAACCAGAACAATCCGGATTACGAGAAGAACGGTGGCGAAGGCTCATACGCTCAGGTATTCTGGCAGGCTAACGGTGGCAAGGGAGCCGGTCGTGTGGTACCTTCAAGAGGTGCCCTCCGTCTCTACAACTACAAGGATATGGGCTCGCAGGATGAACGGGTATCAGACTATGCCATGGTCTGGAGCATCACCGATGTGGATGCCGGCGGAAAGGCTACCCGACTGACGCACTGGAACGGGACTGCACTCATTGACACAACAGTCAACGACAAGATGCTCACAGCCTCTTCCATCAAGAAGTATAACTGGCCTACCACCCGCAAGTGGAACTATACAGCTCCGATCCTGGCCAACGCAGCCAACGATGGCCACTATGCCGACATCGTCTATCTGCGTCTGGCTGACACCTATCTGCTCTATGCTGAGGCACTCTACAAAACCAACCATACGGATGATGCCATCATCTGGATCAACAAGGTGCGCAACCGCTCCAAAGCGGTCAGCATCACAGCCAACGACCTCACGCAAGGGGGAATGGACCTGATTCTGGACGAACGTAGCCGTGAGCTGCTTACCGAAGAGGAACGCAGACACACGCTCATCCGTGTGTCTCAAGAAAACGGTGGAGACGAACGGGACGTGGACAACTACTTCAAGCGTCGTATGCGTCAGCTCAACGAGATTGCCGGTACACCCGAACGGGGTATGCACAGCTACGAAACTCCTGTGCTCTTCCCGCTGCCGCAGTCATTCATTGACTCCAATACGGGTCGCAAGCTGGAGAACAATCCCGGCTATTGATGAGCGTTGAAATCCAATAGATGCCATTAATACCTATTCCATCGGAGGTGGTTCCTCAGCCCCCTGGTAGAGGGGCCACCTCCATCATTCAGATTGCTGTCAAATTTTCTCTCTGCCTATCGTTCGAAAGTGGGATTTCATCTCTCGAAAAGCCATTTTTGAACCTTCAGCACGGGAATTTTGACCTCTATTTAACAAAACCCTTTCACTTTTAATAAGGAAATTTCACCCCTCGTAAAAGTATTTTACAATAATCTCTCCCTATCATGGCAACCTTAGCATTCATACTCTGCATAGCTATCACCACCGTTACAGCCATTGGGCTCTACCGTAAGCTCAATCCGCAAGGGGTCTTGTTGCTTTCCGGTCTGCTGATGCTGACCTTATCTGTCCTTCTCGGCCTTCCATCGGCCATCACCCTGACCAAACCGACCGGTTGTACCCTCTTCGATTTGGTGAAGGTGGTGGAGGAGACCAGCATCTCTAATCTGGCACGCGCCGGACTTATGATCATGACCATCGGTGGGTATGTGGCCTTCATGAACCACATCCAAGCCACTCACGCACTGGTATATATATCCATGAAGCCGCTGCGGTTCTTCCGCAAATATCCTTATCTGACGGCTACAGTGGCCATTCCCATCGGACAAATGCTTTTCATCACTACCCCATCGGCAGCCGGATTGGGCCTGCTGTTGGTGGCTGCCATCTATCCTGTATTGGTCAATCTGGGGGTGAGCAAACTGACAGCCCTCTCTGTCATCGCTGCAGCTACCCTCTTTGATCAAGGTCCGGGATCGGCCAATACGGCTATGGCGGCAGAATTGATCGGAGAGACTAATGTGGCCTATTTCCTGATGCATCAGTTGCCCGTTGTTCTGCCTACCACCTGTGTGGTTATGCTGCTCTTCTACCTCAATAACCGCTATTGCGACCGCAAACTGCAACTGGAAACGGCTGCCGAAAGAGGAATGGAAGAGAGAACACTGAGGGAAAAAGAGGGATCAATCATTGAAAAGGGATATGCAGAGGAAAAGAAACTGGAGGAAAAGGAAGGGGCAAAAACTGAAAGACAGTCTGCTCAAGAGAGCAGAGTGAGAGAAGAGGAAAGGATAGAGACTGAAAAGAGTCATTCAGAAGAAAAAAGACAGAAGGCGAACGGAGAGGAGGAAGAACAGAGAAACCTGACAGAAGAAAAGAGTAAAAGAATGCCTGATCAGAGTGAGGTCAGCTCCGAAGTGAGCCGACCTGAAGTTCCTCTCTTCTTCGCCCTTCTGCCTATCTTCCCACTGACACTACTGATTGTATGCTCACCCTATGTGGGACTCATTCATCCTGCCATCCACCTGACCACCACTACAGCTATGCTCTTCTCGCTGATTCTCTCACTCCTCTGTGTGGCCATTCAGAAAAGAAGCCTCAAGAAGACCTTCGAATCGTTTGGTGCCTTCTGGAAAGGCATGGGCAACGTGTTCTCCTCGGTAGTGACACTGATTATCGCCTCAGAGGTCTTCTCCAAGGGACTCATCAGCCTTGGTTTCATCGACTCTCTCATTGACTATTCGGCACATATCGGCCTCTCGGGACAACTGATCGTGGCTCTCTTCGCCCTCATCATCTTTGGTGCCGCCATGCTGATGGGTAGCGGAAATGCCGCTTTCTTCTCCTTCGGTCCTCTGTTGCCGGATATAGCTACACAATTGGGCATGACGGCTGTGGCACTCATCCTACCCCTTCAGTTGGCCGCCAGTATGGGACGAGCCGCATCACCCATTGCGGGAGTCATCGTGGCCATTGCCGGAGTGGCAGGAGTATCTCCCATCGATCTGGCCAAACGAAACACTCTCCCTCTGGTAGGAGGTATCCTATTCCTCTTGATTTATCATTTATTAATCGCTTTATAACTCTTATATCATGCTAATCACTCTTATCAAAAACGCCAATCTATACTCACCCAAACATCTGGGATTCAACGATATACTCATCACAGGAAAGCAGATAGCCCAGATAGCTCCGCACATTGAGATTACAGGCATACCATACGAGACTATTGATGCCCAAGGGGCTATCGTGACCCCAGGATTCATCGACCAGCACGTCCACGTCACCGGCGGAGGAGGCCAGCAGGGATATGCCTCGCTGGTGCCTGAGGTGACGGTCAGCGAACTGGTGAGCTGCGGTACTACTACTGTACTGGGGCTCTTAGGTACGGATGGATTTGTCAAGGACCTCGGTGCCCTCTATGCTCGGGTAAAGGCATATGACCAAGAGGGACTATCGGCCTACATGCTGACTGGATTCTACGGACTTCCTACCCCTACCCTCACCTCCAGTGTGGCGGAGGACCTTATCTACATAGACAAGGTGATTGGCTGCAAACTGGCCATGAGCGATGACCGCAGTTCCTTCCCTACCGAACTGGAGATTCTGAGACTCATCAATCAAGTGCGTCTGGGAGGCTTCACCTCAGGCAAGGGGGGTATCCTGCACATCCATCTGGGTGCCCTGCCACAAGGTATCGAACCACTACTGCAGATTGCCCGACAATATCCGTCGCTCATCTCCTACCTCTCGCCCACTCACCTCATCCGCACAGAACAGCTCTTCCTTCAGGCAGTGGAACTGGGCAAAATGGGAGGCATGATTGATTTCTCCACGGGAGGTACCCGTTTCGACCTACCCCACCGTTGTGTAATGCGAGCCTTGAAGGAGGGTGTAAGCCTTGGGCAGATTACCTTCTCCAGCGATGGGCACGGGGGTGTACGAAGAGTGGATCCAGTGACAGGTGTGGTCACCTATCGTCCTGCTCCTATGGAACTGAACTTCAAGGAGGTGGTGGCTCTGGTACAGGAGGAAGGACTCCCCTTAGAACAGGCTTTGACCCTGATCACCTCCAACCCGGCACGCAACCTCAAACTGAAACAAAAGGGTGTGGTGGCCGTAGGAGCTGATGCCGACCTCTGCTTCTTGGACGATAAACTCGTCCTGACGGATGTCATTGCCAACGGATGCGTAATGATGAAGGATAAACAGATAATCAAGAAAGGGAGATACGAACGATGAAACAGATGACTCAACAGAAAATATATCTGATGACGGGACAAAAGATAAGTCAAGTAACAGAACAGAGGGTAAATCAGGGGAGCAATCAGAAAGTAAATCAAGTCATGAAACAGAAAATGAATCCGAGGAATGAACTGAGGTTAAATCAAGGGATGAAACTGACAATTAATCCAAGGATGAAACTGGGTTTAAATCAGGAGACTGAACAGAATAAGAAACAGATAGCTCAGTGCTATGTGAATTGGAAATCTGTCATGCGCACGGTAGCGGCCTTACTGATTCTGTTCTTCCCCGCTGTTCTTCAAGCTCAAGTCCAAGTTCCTCTGCCCGAGAGAGGCAAACAGTACGACTTCACCTACAACGATTATGCTCCCTTTGCCCAACGGCCAGTAGGGGTGCACTACTACCTCCCCTCACAAGGCGATGTGAAGAAAATGCCCATTGTCTTTGTCTTTGAGGGAGGCGACCGCGGATACACCTATCTGATGGAAGGATGGAAAAAGGAGGCTGATAAGCAACAATTTATTGTTGTCACTCCTCACTTTGGACTGAAGGAATTTCCCCTCTATCTCTATCAGGAGATAGGCGTGACAGACAGTTGCCACAACCAGATCCGGCCCGAAGAAGAACTGACTCCGGTGTTGGTTGATAAGATTTTTGAGGTCATCAAACAGCGTATTGGAAGCGAACGTCGTGGCTACTCCATTTATGGTCACTCCGCTGGCGGACAGTTTGTCCATCGCTTCATGCTCTTCCACGACAGTCCCTACGTAGAACGGGCCATCACTGCCAGCCCGGGATGGTTGACATTCCCCGACAGCACAATCCTCTATCCATACGGAGTGAAGAATGTGCCCTACATCACCAAGGAGCGCCTCCGCCGATTCATTGAGAAACCGGTGGTTCTTCACTTGGGATTGGGTGATACCGTACGCGAATCATTCCTCAGAAAGACGCCCGAAGCAGAAGCTCAAGGCAACAACCGTCTGACCAGAGGACGATCCTTCTACCGTTTTCTGCAACGTATGGCCATTGAAAACGGATGGAAGTGTAACTGGACCAAGGTGGAGGAGCCTGGGATCGGACACGAATCTGTATCTATGGGAATTCGGGGTGCCTCCATCCTGATGCAGGACCCGCTCTACAACCCGATGAACTCGACCGATACCCCTACACTACTGAAAAATCAATCCCCCTTGTCGGATGAAGGCAATCGATTGGCCCTGCCTGATGAGGTCGATCGATGGTTCTACCGACTCGCTTCCCAATATCCTGAACAGGTGAATATCCACCGAATTGGGGAGACCCCCAAAGGGCATTTCCCTCTCTGTGTGGAGATTGGCCATCGGGATAAACAGAAACTGCACATCTGGATGCAGGGAGCTTTGCACGGCAATGAGCCAGCCAGCACGGAGTCTCTCTGCAAACTGGCCCTTTGGCTACTCTCCTCTGAAGAGGGCAAACAGGCTTTGGAGAAGATTTCACTCACGCTGGTACCCATCGCCAATGTGGATGGTTACAGTGTGGGACAGCGGAAATCGGGCAGTGGACTGGATCTCAACCGAGACCAGAGCAAACTGCTGGATCCTGTAACCCATCTGCTGAAGCAATGCTATGCCCATTCCCAACCTGACATTGCGGTAGATTTGCACGAATACCGTCCACTACGCAAAGAGTTTGAAGCTTTGGGCAAAGGAGCTGCTGCCCATGCCTGTGATGTGCTTATGCTGCCCAGCGGTCATCTCCAAATACCCGAGGAATTACGATCACTCTCCAATGAACTCTTCTTCCCTGAGGCTGAAAGGGCTCTGGAAGAGAAGGGGTATGTCGTGGGGCCCTACTTCACACCGGCCACCATCCACTCCCGTCTCTATGCCGTCAAGGGAGGCAAGAGTCCGCAATCAAGTGTCACCTTTCAAGGACTGACCGGAGCCATCTCGCTTTTCTTTGAAATCAAGGGCATAGGACTGGACCACAGTACTTTTGCCCGCCGCACCGACTGCGGTTTTCTTGCTGCACAAAGTGTCGTGCGTACCGCTGTGCTTCATAAGGATATGATTCAGAAACAGATGGCAAAAACCAGAAAGGAGACATTGAAAGGCAAACGGCCTGTATATGTGACCTTTGAACCAGACTCGGTAATGAGAAATTACCGCTTTATCAGTCCCACAGAGGGTAACTTCGAGGTCGCGCTCCCTACATTGGATGCCCTCACATGCCACCCCAAGATAGTGCGCAAACGGCCCGCGGCCTACCTGCTTCCAGCGAATTGCAGGAAGGCTGTCGAAAAGCTGCATTCGATGGGCATTGAAGTGAGGAGATATAATAAGGAGTGCACGCTGGACGTAGAGGAATACACCGTGACCCGTCTGTATCGTGATGACAAATCGTGGGAGGGCATCCATCGGGTGGATCTCACAACCGAACTCCATCAGACAAAGCACACGTTCCATGCTGATGACTATCTGATTCCGCTGGATCAGCCGTTGGGCAATCTCATCTGCACCCTGTTAGAGCCGGAATCGGCTTGCGGATTCGTCCGTTTTGCCGTACTGTCAGCCAATCAGGGAGAGACGCTTCCCATCTTCCGCCTCGGAAGGTGAAGGGAAAGAGAGAGAACAAGAAAAGAGTAGGTTTGAACATGACCATCTAATACCTTGGATTTTATAGATAAACTTGTAAACATGCACTAAACAAGCCAAACGGCCCGCCTTCTGTCCAGAAACGGAAAGAGGCGGGCCGCATTATTTCGTGACGAAAAAGGATTATTCCCACTCAATGGTCGAGGGGGGCTTGGACGAAATATCGTAGCAGACACGATTCACGCCCTTTACCTTATTAATAATATCGTTGCTCACCTTTGCCATAAAATCGTAAGGCAGATGAGCCCAGTCGGCCGTCATGGCATCGGTACTGGTCACGGCACGAAGAGCCACGGCACGCTCATAGGTACGCTCATCGCCCATCACTCCAACACTCTGCACGGGCAGCAGAATCACACCGGCCTGCCATACCTGATCATAGAGCGATGACTCACTGCCATCGGCCAGAGTGACACGATAGTCGCGAAGACCACGGATGAAGATATCGTCAGCATCCTGCAGGATACGCACCTTCTCACGGGTAATATCGCCCAGGATGCGGACAGCCAGACCGGGACCGGGGAAAGGATGACGCCCAATCAGATGATCAGGAATACCCAACTGACGACCCACTCGACGCACCTCATCCTTAAATAGCCACTTCAGCGGTTCGCAAAGCTGAAGATGCATCTCCTCGGGCAGTCCGCCCACATTGTGGTGACTCTTGATGACTTTGCCCGTGATATTGAGACTCTCGATACGGTCGGGATAGATGGTACCCTGAGCCAGCCACTTGGCATCTGTAATCTTGTGGGCCTCGGCATTGAAGACCTCCACAAAGTCACGGCCGATAATCTTGCGCTTCTTCTCCGGATCGGTCACTCCTTCCAGGTCCTTGAAAAACTTCTCGCTGGCATCCACACCAATCACGTTCAGACCTAAACACTCGTAGTCGTGCATCACATTCTTGAACTCATCCTTCCGGAGCAATCCGTGATCCACAAAAATACAAGTCAGGTTGCTGCCAATGGCTCGGTTGAGCAGCACAGCGGCTACTGAAGAATCCACACCACCGCTCAGGCCCAAAATGACCCGATCGTTGCCGATCTGCTCCTTCAGTTCAGCTACCGTAGTATCTACAAACGAAGCCGGACTCCAGGTCTGGTGGCAACCACAGGCATCCACCACAAAATTGCGCAACATCTGCGTACCATCCTCGCTGTGGAATACCTCAGGATGGAACTGCACACCCCACATCGGTTCGTTCTCTGCCTGATAAGCAGCAATCTTCACCTTGTCCGTTGAAGCTATAACCCGGAATCCTTCAGGAATGGCAGTAATGGTATCACCATGACTCATCCACACCTGTGAGTTGGGCCGTATGCCACGGAAAAGCAGGTTGTCGGCCTCAAAAGCGTTCAAATGCGCACGTCCATATTCACGCGTACCAGCCGGCTCTACCCGTCCTCCATTAGAATAGGAGATAAACTGAGCACCATAGCAAATACCCAAAATAGGATAGGTGCCACGGATGCCAGTAAGGTCCACCTTAAAAGCAGCCTCATCATAGACCGAGAAGGGGCTTCCGGAGAGAATCACCCCCTTGACACTCTCGTCACCTTGGGGGAATTTGTTGTAGGGAACAATCTCACAATAGACATTCAGCTCACGCAAACGGCGGCCGATAAGTTGCGTCGTCTGGGAACCAAAATCCAGAATAATGATTTTTTCTTGCATATACCGATATATATCGTAGGAAATTTACTTCTGATTCTTCAGCAAGTCACGGATTTCTGTAAGCAGAATCTCCTCCTTTGAAGGAGCAGGAGGAGGAGCCGGGGTGGCCTTCTCTTCCTCTTTCTTCTTCTCAGTCAGCTTGGTCACCAACTTGATGACAAGGAAGATGGAGAAAGCGATAATGAGGAAATCGAACGTCACCTGCAGGAAATTGCCATAGTTGAGCGTCACAGCATCCGTTGCAGCCTGAGTCACGTTGCCGGCAGCATCAGTCACGGCAGGCACAGCCTCCTTAAGGACCAGCTTCAGGTCTGTAAAGTTCACACCACCCACAAGCAGACCTATCGGCGGCATGATGACGTCAGCCACTACGGAGGAAACAATCTTGCCAAATGCACCACCAATAATGACACCGACAGCCATGTCAATCACGTTGCCTTTCATTGCAAAGGCCTTAAATTCCTGTAAAAATGTACTTTTTCCCATCTTTTGAAATATTTAATATTGAATTTTGGTGCGAATATAAAAACAATTTCTTAATTTTGCAGCGCATTTCAGAAGAAAAAGCTCGAAAAGCAACGCAAAACAAAGAAAAAAGCAGGGCCGGTAAAAAAAGACAGCCCATTAAGTCAAACATAGGAGATATTTTGAACAAAATATTATAAAAACCTTTTAAAAGTTTAAACAGAATGATTAAAGTAGGTATTAATGGATTCGGACGTATCGGACGTTTCGTATTCCGCGCAGCTCAGACTCGCGATGACATTCAGATTGTAGGTATCAACGACCTTTGCCCGGTTGACTATCTGGCTTACATGCTGAAGTATGACACAATGCACGGTGCATTCGAAGGCTCTATCGAGGCTGACGTTGAAAACAGCAAGCTGATTGTAAACGGTAAAGAGATTCGCGTAACTGCAGAACGCAATCCGGCTGACCTGAAGTGGAACGAAGTTGAAGCTGAATACGTAGTAGAATCTACTGGTCTGTTCCTGACTCAGGAGAAGGCTCAGGCTCACATCGAGGCTGGTGCTAAGT
>CAMGIP010000062.1 GCA_946056155.1 uncultured Mediterranea sp.
AAACGCTGACGGAAGGGACGTTCGCTGCCACCGTAAGAGGGACGCTCGCCATACTGACGCTGAGAACGTTCACCACCTTCGTTATTGTAACGCTGACGGAAGGGACGTTCGCTGCCACCGTAAGAAGAACGGTCATTGCTATAGGAATTGCGTTCGCCATACTGACGCGGTGAACGCTCGCCTCCCTCGTTGTTATACCGCTGGCGGAAGGGACGTTCGCTGCCACCGTAAGAGGGACGGTCACTGCTATAGGAGTTGCGTTCGCCATACTGACGCGATGAGCGATCGCTACCCTCATTGCGGTTGAAACGGGGACGGCTGCTGCGCTGTTCACCATAAGAACGGCGTTCGCTATTGTCTCCTCCATAGTTATTAAAGCGCTGACGGTAAGGACGTTCACCACCTCCATATGAAGAACGACTAAAATTACCGTTGTACTGGTTGCCATCGCGGCCGGCCTCGCTGTTGTTACCCTCAGCAGGGATTGCACCATCCTGCCAATTTTCGTTGTCTGTACTCATTGCTGTTTATTCGAATAAAAATTAAACCTTCCGGCCTCACGGCCGGATTATATCTTTTTTTAGTTAATGTTCATTGATAACACCATTACACTCCGGTATAGTTATGGGGAGTGATGGCATGAAGTTCCTTCTTCAACTCATCACTTACCTGCAGTCCGTCAATAAACTCGCTGATTGAAGACTCGGTAATAGCCTGATTGGTACGGGTCAATGCCTTCAAGGCCTCGTAAGGATGAGGATAAGCCTCCCGACGGAGTATGGTCTGGATAGCTTCTGCCACTACGCTCCAGCAGTTGTCCAGATCGCGGGCAATAGCCTTCTCGTTAAGCAGGAGCTTTCTCAATCCCTTGAGCGAGCTCTGGATAGCAATCACGGTATGTCCGAAGGGCACACCCACATTGCGCAACACAGTAGAGTCTGTCAAGTCACGCTGCAAGCGAGAAACCGGCAGTTTGGAAGAGAGATGCTCCAATATGGCATTGGCCATGCCCAGGTTACCCTCTGCATTCTCAAAATCGATGGGGTTCACCTTGTGGGGCATTGCACTTGAACCCACTTCACCAGCTTTGATTTTCTGCTTGAAATACTCCATGGAGATGTACTGCCAGAAGTCGCGGTTCATGTCAATCATGATAGTGTTGATGCGCTTCATGGCATCGAAAATAGCGCCCAGACCATCGTAGTTGGAAATCTGTGTAGTGTATGCTTCGCGCTCCAGTCCCAGCTTTTCACTGACGAAGCGGTCACCAAACGCCTTCCAGTCATAATCAGGATAGGCGACATGATGCGCATTATAATTTCCCGTAGCCCCACCAAACTTTGCAGTCACAGGGCAAGCCTTCAGCACAGCCAACTGGCGTTCCAACCGATAGACAAAGACCATCACCTCCTTGCCGAGACGGGTAGGAGAAGCGGGTTGACCATGCGTTTTGGCCAGCATAGGTATATCTTTCCACTCTTCAGCATAGGCGCGAAGCAGCTCTATCAGTTCCTCAATCTGAGGATAATAGACCTGCTGCAAGGCCTCCTTTACAGAAAGGGGCACAGAAGTGTTGTTGATATCTTGAGAAGTGAGCCCAAAATGGATAAACTCCTTGTAAGCATCCAGGCCGCCCAGCTTGTCAAATTGCTCCTTTATGAAATACTCCACAGCCTTCACATCGTGGTTGGTCACGCCCTCAATCTCCTTGATACGGGCTGCATCTGCTTCGGAGAAATTGCGATAAATCGCTCTAAATGTCTCAAACAAAGCATGATCCACACCCTTGAGCTGGGGAAGAGGCAATTCACACAAGGTAATAAAATACTCTACTTCTACCTGCACACGATATCTCATCAAGGCATATTCAGAGAAGTAAGCTGCCAATGGTTCGGCTTTCATTCTGTAGCGACCGTCAATCGGTGATATGGCGGTAAGCAAATCCAAGTTCATATATTGCAATATAATTATTGATTTTCAGACTGCAAAAGTAGATATTTTTTTTTCATTCAACAAGAGTTTGCATCGAAGTTTATGCCTTTTTTATAGTTTACTATATATATAATGTACGCGCGTACATATATATTATAGATTATCTCGATGAATAGTCCATGGTTTCTTTATCCTCCTTCCCACTCCACCGACAGGTATATAAAAACAAAAAAGGCGCTTTTCACAAAGCACCTTTCTCAGTTTTCAATAGGTATTAGTTTTTTTCTTAAGGTAAAAAGATTGTTTTCAGGATAACGCTGCAAAGATAGGCTCTTTTTGTGATACTCGCCAAATAAAAAAACATGTCATGCAACATATTTTTTTGATGTTTATGGATTTTCTCACCATTTCAGAGCGTTAATTGTGTTCTTCGCAACTTAGGGGCTGCAAAGATAACTCTTTTTTATAAAAGCCACTCAATTCCTGCAAAAAAAATGCTATTCACCCGCACTTTTACTATGTTTCACCACCTTGGCATCCACATAGAAAATGATCTCTTCGGCAATATTGGTGATATGATCCCCTGCCCTCTCCAGTTTCCGGAACACGTTGCTCAGGTTCAGGCAAACCAATGCGCTCTCGGGGTGTTTGGCCAAATATTGGGCCAAAATTAGGTTTGATGCCTCGTCTATCTCATCCACTAAGGTATCCATGGCAAACACCGAGGTTGCCTTCTCAATATTCTCCTCATCAAGGGCATACTTGGTGGTTTCCAACATGGAGAGCAGACGGGTAGCCATCTCCTGCAGACGGAGGGAAGAGAGCAAATCAGCATCCACATCACCAGCTTCACAAGAAAGTGTGAAACGGGCCACTCCTTTGGCAAAATCACCCAACCTTTCCAGATTGCTGTTCATCTTGAAGATGGCCAAAGCAAAACGAAGGTCTATACCTGCTGGTGTATAAAGAGCAATCATATCCTCCACCTCACTGTCAATCTTCAGTTCAAAGGCGTTCACCCTCCGCTCACGCACCAACACCTGCTGTGCCAGCTCTTTGTCGAAAGTGAGCACCGATTCGCAGGCTCTGTCCAATTGGTTATAGACTACAGTCCACATCTCGCCAATCTCCTTGCGGAGCAGCAACAGTTCTGAATCAATAAATTGTACCATATAAATCTATCATTAACAATTATGTACTATTCGCTCTGCAAAGATGGCTATTCTCCTTGGATTTCAGCAGCTTTAGGGCTTGAAAGATTGGTTACATTCCGGTTACATTTCCGTTACATCACCTTTTTTTGGCGGATTATCCGACTGGCTTTTTCATATTACATCGAAAAGTATTACTTTTGCAGCATCGTAGCGAATAGCGAAAATGGATTATTAAAAAGAATTATCATCGTTAATATACGTATATTATCATGGCAGAAATGAAAAAAGAAGAGACAAGCGAAAAGAAAAGCTTGAACTTCATCGAACAGATTGTGGAGAATGACTTGAAAGAGGGCAAGAACGGCGGAAGAGTACAAACCCGATTCCCGCCAGAGCCTAACGGCTATCTGCACATCGGACATGCCAAGGCCATCTGCATCGACTTCGGCATGGCGGCGGCCCACAACGGGGTGTGCAACCTGCGCTTTGATGACACCAATCCCACCAAAGAGGATGTGGAGTACGTGGAGGCCATCAAGGAGGATATCCAGTGGCTTGGCTATCAGTGGGGCAATGAGTATTATGCTTCTGACTATTTCCAGCAGCTGTGGGACTTCGCTGTGCAACTGATCAAAGAGGGAAAGGCGTATATTGACGAACAGACCAGCGAACAGATTGCCGCACAAAAGGGTACACCTACCCAACCCGGTGTGGAAAGTCCCTACCGCAACCGCCCCATCGAGGAGAACCTGGAGCTGTTTGAGAAGATGAACAGCGGTGAGATTGAAGAGGGTGCCATGGTGTTGCGTGCCAAGATTGATATGGCCAACCCGAACATGCACTTCCGCGACCCGATTATCTATCGGGTGGTGAAGCATCCGCACCATCGGACGGGCACGACCTGGAAAGCATACCCCATGTATGACTTTGCTCACGGACAGAGTGACTTCTTTGAAGGGGTTACCCACTCGCTCTGCACACTGGAGTTTGTGGTACACCGCCCGCTGTACAACCTCTTCGTGGATTGGCTGAAAAAGGGTGAAGACCTGGACGACAACCGTCCGCGCCAGTACGAGTTCAACAAACTGAACCTGAGCTACACCCTGATGAGCAAGCGCAACCTGCTCATTCTGGTGAAGGAGGGGCTGGTCAACGGATGGGACGATCCCCGTATGCCGACTCTCTGCGGATTCCGCCGCCGCGGCTACTCTCCCGAGAGTATTCATAAGTTTATCGACAAGATTGGATATACCACATACGATGCCCTCAATGAGTTTGCCCTGTTGGAGAGTGCCGTACGTGAGGACCTGAACGACCGGGCTACTCGCATCTCGGCAGTCATCAATCCCGTGAAGCTGGTTATCACCAACTACCCCGAAGGAATGGTGGAAGAGATGGAGGCCATCAACAACCCCGAACATCCGGAGGAGGGCAGCCACACCATCGAGTTCAGCCGTGAACTCTGGATTGAGCGTGAGGACTTCATGGAGGATGCTCCCAAGAAATATTTCCGCATGACGCCGGGCAACGAGGTACGCTTGAAAAATGCCTACATTGTCAAGTGCACCGGCTGCAAGAAGGATGAGCAGGGAGTCATCACGGAGGTTTATTGCGAATACGATCCCGACAGCAAGAGCGGTATGCCGGGTGCCAACCGCAAGGTGAAGGGCACCATCCACTGGGTAAGCTGCGACCACTGCTTAGAAGCAGAGGTACGTCTGTACGACCGTCTTTGGAAGGTTGAGAACCCGCGCGACGAGATGGAGGCCATCAAGGAGGCTCAAAACTGCGACTCGCTCACCGCCATGAAGGAGATGATTAACCCCGATTCGCTGAAGGTACTCCCCTGCTGCTACATCGAGAAGTTTGCTCAAGGCATGAAGCCGCTGACCTACCTGCAGTTCCAGCGCATCGGTTACTTCAATGTGGATAAGGACTCCACGGAGGAGAAGATGGTCTTCAACCGCACCGTAGGACTCAAGGACACCTGGGGCAAAATCAATAAGTAATCAGGCAAGAGAAAGGCATAATGACAGATAAACAGTTTCTATCCGGCAAAGAGAAGGAGGTCAGAGAACAGGCTGACCTTCTCATGGATGCACTTGACCATAACAGCAGCATCTATATAGACGCTGACGTAGTGGCTGACATTGCTGACTACTATGCCATGAACGGCCAGCCCCAACTGATGCAACGTACAGTAGATTATGGTCTGTCCATACACCCCGACAATACGGACATTCTGATTCAGAAGGCATACATGTATTTGGATGCCAACCAGATGGATAAGGCACAGCAGATTGTATGGAACCTGGGTGAAACTACCGTAGATGTCAAACTGCTGCAGGCCTACACCCTCTTCAAACAGGGCAATCAGGAAGAGGCAAGAGCTCTTTTGGAAGAGTTGATTGAGGAGAACGATCCGGAGATAGCTTACCAACTGGCCAATATCCTGCTTGACTTCGGTGAACCGGAACGGGCCTACGAGACACTCACCCGACTGATTCCCGATAGCAAAGAGCCCGATTATTTAGAGATTCTGGCCGCTTGCGACAAGGATATGGGTAGAATCCATGAGGCCATTGAGGGATATAACCTTGTCTTGAATATCCAGCCCTACAACACTCGGGTCTGGAGGGAACTGGCTGAATGTTACTACGAGACGGCTGCTTACAGCCAGTGCATCAATGCCTGTGAGTTTGGATTGGTGGCCGACCCGTACAATGTGGAGATTACCCTTATCGAGGGATATTGCTTCATCCAGCTGAAGAACTTCAAGAAGGCATACGAGCTGCTTAGCGGAGTAAAGGCTATCTTTGAGAAGCATCCCTACTTAGACTACTACATGCAGGCACTGCTGGCCATGGACGGGGAGGAATACACAGAGGCCTATCATCTTTTACGGAAAGCTATCTCGTACAATGAGATGGAACCCGAATTCTACATCAATAGCCTCGCCATCATCGGCATCTATCTGCTTTACAACGACCAGGTAGAAGAGGCGGAGGTGTATATTGATAGAGCCATGTCCATAGACCCCAACGATGCCGAAGTGATGCGTCTCAAGGCAGAGATATTTTCAAGGAAAGGCAATCGGATGGAGGCTGAGCCTCTCTGGAACCACTGTATTGAGCAGACGGAGAGAGCTACAGACCTGGTCAATCTCGGCTTCTACTTCATCAGTCTGAAGGAGATGGAGTTGGCCTACCTCTCCATGAAAAAGGCATGGGATATCAATCCTCACTGCTTCTCCGAATTGTATAGCGCACTCTATATCCTCTCGATCTACACCAATCGCCCCAACGAGGCCAAATACTACAAGAAGTTCATGCCCGAAGGAGCGATGAATTATACGCTGGATGAAGAGATGCCGACTGACCTCTTTGTCCAATCGATGGGTATGTGCTTGAATCTGATGTTGGACGCCCTTCTCGAAAAATTTCAAAAGGAGATGAGTGGAGAGGAATAACTGATTATTTGCACACGGGAAAAACGGTGCAGGGTTATTATCTGAAATTTGTAATAGAAAAAGAAGACGTATATGGAATCTGTGGCATTTATACAATGGTGCATCGAGCACCTCAACTATTGGACCATCATGCTGTTGATGGCCATCGAGAGTTCGTTTATCCCTTTCCCCTCCGAGGTGGTCATTCCCCCCGCAGCATGGAAAGCGGCCCACAACGAAAGCCTGAATATCTACTTAGTGGTAGTGGCCGCAACTGTGGGTGCCAACATCGGTGCGCTCATCAACTACTACATCGCCCGCTGGTTAGGACGCCCCATCATCTATAAATTCGCCAACAGCCGCTGGGGACATATCTGCTTGATTGATGAAGCCAAGGTACAGCATGCAGAGCACTACTTTGAGCAACACGGAGCCATCTCCACCTTTGTCGGACGACTGATACCTGCCGTACGCCAACTGATCTCCATACCTGCAGGTCTTGCTCGTATGAAGTTGAGCACCTTTCTGCTCTTCACTACGCTGGGTGCCGGTATCTGGAACGCCATTCTGGCCACCATCGGTTACTACCTCTCCACCGTACCAGGCATTGAGACGGAAGAACAACTGCT
Organism: uncultured Mediterranea sp.; assembly: GCA_946056155.1. Classification (GTDB taxonomy): domain Bacteria; phylum Bacteroidota; class Bacteroidia; order Bacteroidales; family Bacteroidaceae; genus Bacteroides. Next base: position 7,164 of record CAMGIP010000062.1, read on the forward strand.
GGAAAAGGTGACTGAATATAGTCACGAGATTGGTTATCTCTTCATCGCTGTGGGTGTGGGTGTGGTCGCCTTCCTGATTTATAAAGGTAGAAAATAAGCCTGCACACGGAAATCCCTGGACATGGGAAAGCGCAGGAAAGAGACACCCCAATCAGTCATTAGAGTGTATGATGCGCAAATAGACTTTCTCTTTGTCATCACAACACGCTAATGACTGATTGGGGTTAATAATCTGTTGCATAGCAAGTACTGAGACTCCCCGGAGCATCAAGGTTACTCCCTATTCATCAGTCTCTGCTTAGCCATCGCCTCATAGCAGGTGCCCGGCCGTCCGTAATTGGCGTACGGATAGATAGAGATACCTCCGCGGGGCGTGAAGAATCCCGTCACCTCGATATACTTGGGATTCATCAGTTTGATAAGATCCTTCATGATAATGTTCACGCAATCCTCATGAAAAGCTCCGTGATTACGGAAGCTGAAGAGATAGATCTTGAGGCTCTTGCTCTCCACCATCTTGATGTCGGGAATATAGCTTATGCGTATCTCCGCAAAGTCAGGCTGTCCGGTGATGGGACAGAGACTGGTAAACTCGGGACAGTTAAAACGTACCCAGTAATCATTTTCCGGGTGCTTGTTGTCAAAGGCTTCCAGCACCTCCGGAGCATAGTCCTGCTTATACTCCGTCTTACGCCCCAACAGGTGGAGCTGCTCTTTCAAATCACTCATATTGCACTTTCGTTTGGTTCCGTCATAGATTTCACACCCAACCGTTCTCTTCTCCATCTCTCCAACCCCTCCCTGCGTAATTTGCAGGCGGGACAATGTCCACAGCCATCCCCAGGAATACCGTTGTAGCAGGTCAAGGTCCGCGTACGCACCAAGTCCAGTACCCCCAGTTCATCAGCCAGCGCCCAAGTTTCGGCCTTATCAATCCACATCAATGGAGTATGGATGACAAACTGCTCATCCATCGCCAGATTCAGCGTCACGTTGAGCGACTTGATAAAGGCATCCCTACAGTCGGGATAGCCACTGAAGTCGGTCTGTGAGACCCCAGTCACCAGATGATTGATGCCATGTTCCCGTGCAAAGACCGCTGCAATACTCAGAAAAAAGAGGTTGCGTCCTGGCACAAAGGTATTGGGATAGCTATCTTCCGGCTTCTCCTGGTCCATCACCATCGAAGTATCAGTCAACGAATTATGACCGAGCTGTCCGATAAAGGATACATCCATGAGATGAAACTCCACATCGGCTTCAGCCGCTATCTCACGCGCCAGTTCCACCTCTTTCTGATGTTTCTGTCCGTAAAGGAAACTGAGGGCCACCACCCTCTTGAACTTGCTTTTTGCCCAAAACAGGCAAGTTGTGGAGTCCTGTCCTCCACTGAAAACCACCAAAACTGTCTCTTTGTTCATGATAATTCTGCTCGTTACTATTGGAAAAGAAAGGCAATGCCCGCATCAGAGGATGCGATAGGAAATGCCTTCGTCATAGACATCAGTTTGCTCCACCCGCTTCACCACTTTCACCACATACGTAGTGAGAGGCAGTACCACCACCTCATACATCGACTTGAGCACCACCTGAGCCACCATCAGTGGAATCAGCTCTGCCCAGCCAAGCACACCGCCAAAAGCGATCGGAAAGAAGATAAGCGAATCGGCCGTCTCACCTACCAAGGTCGAGGCGATGGCCCTGAAAGCAAAATGGCGTCCCCTACTCTTCAGCTTCATGCGGCTCATCACATAGGCATTGAGAAAGGAGCCGACAAGGAAAGCCAGCAGACTGGCCACCACAATACGGGGAGCCATGCCAAAGACAAAGTTGAAATGCTCCTCACCCTCCCAAAAGGGAGCTGCCGGAAGTTGTACCGCCACCAAACCCATGGCCACTACAAAGAAATTCATCGCGAAACCGCTCCAGATAATGATACGCGCCTTGGCAAAGCCCCACACCTCGGCTATACAGTCGTTGATGATGTAGGAGACGGGAAATACCAGCAGACCACACGTCAGTGTGAGACCGCAGACTTCAATCACTTTGGTTTCAAGAAGATTAGCTGCAATAAGGCATACGTTGAACAGCATACCCAGCAGCATAAAGAATACAGATACTTTTTGCTTCATTTTCCTGTTTTTTACGTGGTGTTCTGGAATACACGACCGCCAATGGCGGCATACATGTGAATTTTCGGGTGCAAAGATAGTGGTTTTTCCCGAAAAACCTCTATTTTTGCGACACAAATACAAACGTGTTATGAAGAAACAGATTCTCACCCTTAGCCTGATGCTGATAAGCACCATGCTTTCCACCCTGTCGCAGGCAGCACCTACCGGGAGTGACATCGCCCAGAGAGGCCCCAAGCCCCTCATCGGTATCTCCTGCTCCCACCCCAAAGCGCGATCAGCCGTCAACCTCACCTACAGCGAGGCTGTAATCCGTGCAGGCGGAATCCCTCTGCTGATTCCGGTAACGAAAGATAGCCTGCTTCTGCGTGACATCATCAAGCGGCTGGATGGTATTGTCATGACCGGCGGCGAGGATATCCACCCCTCCTATTACGGCGAGGAACCACTGCCTGAGCTGGGCGAAGTAAATCCACTGCGCGACATCTATGACATCTGCCTTATCCGGTTGGCTTCGCAGCACAACCTCCCGATGCTGGGCATCTGCCGGGGCGAACAGCTCATCAATGTGGCCTTCGGTGGCAGTCTCTACCAGGATATCCCCTCCCAGCTAAAGGATACCACCATCCACCATCGACAGAAGGAGTCCAGCCTGAAGGGCACCCACTGGGTGCGCTTTGAATCCGGTTCACAACTCTGCCGCATATTCGGGCAGGAGCGTTGCTTCACCAATACCCATCACCACCAGGCCGTGAAGCAGATTGCCCCCTCGCTCAAGGTGGTAGCCTGGGCCAATGATGACGTGGTGGAAGGTTTTGAGAGCAATTCGGAACATCCCGTATGGGGCGTGCAGTTCCACCCTGAGGCGCTCACCATGGGTGGCGACACCATTGCCCACCGCATCTTCCGCTTCCTGGTGCAGAAGGCCGACCTCTATCGGGAGGCTAAAGCCATTCATCAGCACATTCTGAGCATCGACACCCATACTGACACCCCGTTGGAATTCAAACCGGGATTCAACATTGGCATAAGAGGCACAGCCTGTGTTGACCTGCCCAAGATGGAAGAGGGTCACCTTGACGGACAGTACTTCGCCTGTTGGATGCGCCAGAAAGCTCTTGACCCTGAACACACCCAAGCCGCCATCGACCGGGTAGAGGAACTGCTCACGGGTATTGAGCAGCAGATAGCGCAGAACAGCGACCGTTGCGCCTTAGCCCGTACTGCCGATGACCTGGCCCGGCTGAAGGCCGAAGGGAAGAAAGCTATATATATAGGTATAGAGAACGGCTACGGCATTGGCACCGACCTGAAGAATATCCGCAGGTTCCACGACCGGGGCGTCACCTACATCACCCTCTGCCACACCCGCAACAATGCCATCTGTGACAGCTCCTCAGACACCACCCAACTTTGGGGTGGCCTGAGTCCATACGGTCGGAAGGTTATCAAGGAGATGAACCGCTTGGGCATACTCATCGACCTCTCTCATGCGGCAGAGAGCACTTTCTGGGAGGTACTCAAACGAAGCAAGAAGCCGGTCATTGCCTCCCACTCTTCCGCCCGCGCCCTCTTCGACCACGACCGCAACCTCACCGATGACCAGTTACGCGCCATTGCCCGCAAAGGAGGAGTCATACAGGTATGTCCCTGCCCCGACTTCCTGACCAAGGATCTCAAGAGTGCCACCCTCAGCGACTTCATGCAACATCTGCTCCACGTGATAGAAGTAGCCGGCATAGACCATGTAGGTATCGGCACCGATTTCGATGGAGGAGGCGGAGTAAAAGGTTGCGAGACCGACAGCGAACTCATCAACATCACCGTCCGTCTGCTTGAAGCTGGTTTCCGTGAAGAGGAGATTAGCAAAATATGGGGCGGCAACTTCCTCCGAGTCATGAAGGAGGTACAAGAATAGACCATACGACAACCTATGTGAAACCAGAGCGCCCCCAGACTCACACAATAGAGTCTGGGGGCGCTCCGGTATAAAAGGCCTAAACAGGCGGTCCGATTAGACGTACGTCTCAAGCAACTTCACGGCACCGTTAGGCGTAATAGTCACCTCCTGTGTAGTAGCAGGCAGCAACACCGTCTCACCGGCACAAACCTCGATGCTGTTCTTCTCGTTATCCTTCAGCGTGCAGCTACCCTCCACGCAGATAAAGATGATGAATGAATCCAGCTCCGAATAGTCGCAAGTAATCTCCTCGGTCATGTCATACACCGAAGTGGTGAAATAGGGACTTGCCACAATCTCCACCGGCTCGTTCTGCACCGCCTCATACTGGGTACGGAAATCCTCCTGCACATCCTGGAAGTTGATGGCATCCAGAGCCTGAGAAGTATGCAGTTCGCGAGTACGTCCCTGGCTATCCTTGCGGTTATAGTCATAGATACGGTAAGTGATATCCGAAGTCTGCTGAATCTCAGCCACAAAATCACCTGCACCAATACCATGAACACGTCCAGCCGGTACGTAGAAAACATCCCCCGGCTGAATTTCCGTAGTCTGCAACACCTCTGCAAAGGAGCCGTTGTGCACACGCTCCTTATATTCCTTGGGAGTAATCTCCTGAGAGAAGCCTGAAATCAGCTTAGCCCCTTTGTCGGCAGCAATCACATACCACATCTCGTTCTTACCGAAACTATTGTGACGCTTCTTAGCCAGCGCATCATCCGGATGCACCTGGATAGAGAGGTCCAACTTCGCATCGATAAACTTGATGAGCAGAGGAAATTTGTTGCCAAATCGGGCATAGTTGGCCTCTCCCACCAGTTCCTCTTTATATTTACATACCATTTCAGGCAAAGTCATACCAGCTTCCGGTCCGTTAGCCACCACCGATTCGCTGCCCTCTACAGCAGATACTTCCCAACTTTCACCCACATTGGGCAAATTCTCCTTCAAATGTTTGAAAGGAATAATCTTGTCGCCTCCCCAAAGCGTCTGCTTCAGGATAGGCTTGAATTTCATAGGATACATTCTGTTTAATGCTAAAACGTCAGTTAATGAATAGAATGGTTGATTAATCGGCACAAACATACAAAAAAAAATCTTTTTAACCATAGGAGTCAAACGCTAAAATTTACTAAATGCCAACCTATATTTACTACCTTTCTCTTGGGGATACAAAAAGATTTCTGTTTATTTGCAATAAAATTAAGAAATACCATGAGTAATTGTTTAAATCCCTCGCGCGAAGGGCTTCTTTGCGCACTAAATAAAGCGGATTTTCAGAAGAAGATCCAAGGTAAAGTAACCGACCTTTTCATACTGAAAAATCAATTAGGTATGGAAGTTGCCGTCACCAACTACGGATGTGCCATTCTGGCCATCATGGTGCCCGACAAGAAGGGATGTGTAGCCAACGTCATTCTGGGTCATGACAGTATCGATCATGTTATCCAGAGTCCGGAACCTTTCCTGAGCACTACCATCGGCCGATACGGCAACCGCATCGCTCGTGGCCGCTTCACGTTGGACGGTGTAGCCTATGAGCTGGCTACCAACAATGGTCCCAACCACCTGCATGGCGGCCCCACAGGTTTCCATGCCCGTGTATGGGATGCCATGCAGACAGCACCGAACGAAGTACGCTTCAAATACACTTCGGCTGATGGTGAAGAGGGCTTTCCAGGCAACCTCAATGTAGAGATGACCTATCGCGTCAAGACAGAATGCAACGCACTGGTGATTGAGTACAAGGCTACTACCGACAAGACTACGCTGGTGAACCTCACCAATCATGGTTTCTTCAACCTCGCAGGTATTGCCAATCCTTCACCCAAAGTGACCGACCACCTGCTTACCCTTCATGCCAACTGGTTTGTGCCCATTGACGAAGTCTGCATCCCCACAGGTGAGATACGCTCAGTAATGGGAACTCCGATGGATTTCCGTACCCCCCATGCCATTGGCGAACGCATCGACCAACCCGATGAGCAACTGATCAACGGTTCCGGCTATGACCACTGCTATGTATTGAATAAGATAGAACCGGACGAACTGTCATTAGCGGCCGAATGCGTACATCCCGACAGCGGCCGCACCATGAAGGTCTATACCACAGAACCGGGACTGCAACTCTATACCGGCAACTGGTTGGGAGGCTTTGAAGGAGCCCATGGTGCCACCTTCCCCGCCCGTAGTGCCGTATGTTTTGAGGCTCAGCGCTTCCCCGACACTCCGCACTTTGCCCACTTCCCCAGTGCCACATTGCGGCCGGGAGAGACCTACAACCAGACTACCATCTATGAGTTTGGCATCGCCGAATAAGCAAACAACCCAACACACGAAAGACAATTCTAATCCTTTAAAACAATAACAAAACCATGAGTCAACAAAACAAACAATGGGGAGCCATCATCATCATGATTGCGCTCTTCGCCATGATTGCATTCGTCACAAACCTCTGTTCTCCGATGGCCATCATCGTGAAGAACGATTTCGGAGCCAGCAATGTATTGGCACAAATCGGTAACGTAGGAAACTTTATCGCCTATTTGGTAATGGGTATTCCTGCAGGTATGCTTATCGCCAAGTATGGTTACAAAAAGACAGCCCTTCTGGGTCTGCTCATCGGTATCGCAGGTATCCTTATCCAGTGGGCCAGCGGCCACGTAGGCAAGGAGAGCGCCTTCCTGGTTTATCTGATTGGTGCCTTCATCAGCGGTCTTACCATGTGTATCCTCAACTGCGTGGTTAACCCCATGCTCAACCTCCTCGGTGGCGGTGGCAACAAGGGTAACCAGCTGAT
>CAMGIP010000063.1 GCA_946056155.1 uncultured Mediterranea sp.
TCTTTCCCTTTCCCCTGCCTCTCCTTTTTCCCTTCATTCGCTTCCGGTTCCCTTTTTCATGCTTTTCTGCTCTTTCTCTTTGCTTTTTATTACTTTTTCTTGGAAAATTCCTAAAAATATGTATTGCATTCAAAAATATTTTGTAGCTTTGCTTCCAAAGAATTACCAAATCAAATATTGCCTATGATTTCAATGAAAATGGGCAAGAGCTCCGTAGCTGCACTCTTGCTTTCCGTCTGCCTGTGGCCGTCACATCTGACGGCCGGTGATCGTGATTTGCCCAAGGAGGTTGTCCAACTCAACGACAGTTTGAAACGCATCTATGCACCCGACCGGCGGGTGGCACTTTTTGATGTGGATTATACTGTGGCGGACAAACATGTGATGCTCCGAGGGGTCACCACCTCTGCAGAGGCCAAGACTGCACTGGCAGAGGGGTTGAAACAGAAGGGCTACGAAGTGATGGATTGCTTGCAACTGCTGCCCGACGAGCAGGCTTTGGAGGGAAAGGTATATGGCATTGTCAATGTATCGGTCTGCAACCTGCGTGCTGAGGGAGATTTCTCTTCGGAGATGATGACACAAGCGCTGATGGGTATGCCCGTAAAGGTGCTTCAGCGTGACGGATGGTATCGGGTACAGACCCCGGATAACTATATCTCTTGGGTGCATCGGGTGGGTATTCACCCCGTGACTGAGGAGGAGTTGACGGCATGGAATAGGGCAGAAAAGGTGGTCGTGACCTCGCACTATGGTTTTGTCTATAGCGAGGCTAACGAAGGCTCGCAGACGGTGAGTGATGTGGTAGCCGGTGACCGGTTGAAACTGGAGGGACGTAAGGGAGCCTTCTATCGGGTGAGCTATCCTGACGGTCGTACGGGCTATGTCTCGCGCAAAATAGCCAAGACCGAGAAGGAGTGGAGGGCCACGTTGAAACAGGATGCCTCCTCTATCATTGCTACGGCAAAGACGCTGATGGGTGTGCCCTATCTTTGGGCCGGCACCTCATCCAAAGGGGTGGACTGCAGCGGGCTGATGCGAACGGTGCTCTATCTGCACGACATCATTATTCCTCGAGACGCATCACAGCAGGCCTATGTGGGCGAACATATCGACATTGCTCCCGATTTCAGCAACCTGGTACCGGGTGACCTGATCTTCTTCGGTCGCAAGGCTACTCCCGAACGCAAGGAACGGGTGGTGCACGTGGGCATGTATATCGGCGAAGGACGCTTCATCCACTCTCAGGGCGATGTGCGCATCAGTAGTTTCCTGCCCGAGGATGAACTGTTTGATGCCTATAATCTGGGCCGACTGCTCTTTGCTGCACGTGTGTTGCCCTATATCAACAAGGAAAAGAGCCTGAACACCACGGCGACCAATCCCTACTTCAACAAATAATCACTGAAAGATATGCAAAACAGAAGAGATTTCCTGAAAACTGCCGCTTTGGCCGCCATGGGTTCCGGCTTAGCGGTGAATGGTCTGCTGGCTTCGGAGGAGAAGCCGACCTCGTTCAATATCAATCGGAGTGGTCTGCACCCCAAGATGCAGTTGCGCTTCTTCCCCTATGAGCTGAAATTGGCTCACGTCTTTACCGTCGCTTCCTACTCCCGTTCTACGACTCCGGATGTGCAGGTAGAGCTGGAGTATGATGGTGTCGTTGGGTATGGTGAGGCCTCTATGCCTCCCTATCTGGCCAAGGAGTTGGGTACCGTGGATAGCGTTCTGGCCTTCCTCAAGCGGGTGCAGGAGGTGCTTCCCCGTTTCGATGACCCCTTCAAGATGGAGGAGATTCTCACCTATATAGATAGCATGGACGAGGGCAATGCAGCGGCAAAGTGTGCGGTGGATATTGCTCTTCACGACCTGGTGGGCAAATTGCTCCAGGCTCCCTGGTACAAGATTTGGGGATTGGATAAAGAGAAGGCACCCAGCACCACCTTCACCATCGGTATCGATACCCCAGACGTGGTACGGGCCAAGACGAAGGAGTGTGCCGACCGATTCAATATACTCAAGGTGAAGCTGGGGCGTGACAACGACAAGGAGATGATTGAGACCATCCGTTCGGTCACTTCGTTGCCCATAGCTATCGATGCTAACCAGGGGTGGAAGGACAAGCAGTATGCCCTTGACATGATACATTGGCTCAAGGAGAAGGGCATTGTAATGATTGAGCAACCCATGCCTAAGACGCAGATTGATGATATCGCTTGGGTGACTGAACACAGCCCGCTGCCCGTCTTTGCCGATGAGAGCATTCAGCGTCTGAAGGACGTGGCTCGGCTGAAGGGAGTCTTTAGTGGCATCAACATCAAGCTGATGAAGTGCACAGGTATGCGTGAGGCGTGGAAGATGATGACGCTGGCCAGGGCCTTGGATATGCGGGTGATGATAGGCTGTATGACGGAGACCTCTTGCGCCTGCTCGGCAGCGGCACAACTCTCTCCTGCGGTGGATTTTGCTGACCTGGATGGCAATCTGCTGATTGCCAACGATCGCTTCCGCGGTATGCAGGTGGTGAAGGGTAAGATTACGCTCTCTGACCTGCCGGGTATAGGTGTGGAGAAACTGTAATGGCTGTCAGAGCTTTTGCAAACATTAGACAAATATCGGGGAGTCTCTTGTGAAAGTACATGAACCGCTTTCGCCAAAGGAAACGAAAAGTGGGACATTGCTTGTAGCTCTCCTGAAATGAATTATCAATGAATTATTAATCAGAAGAACTGTAGATCAGCTCTTCATGACTTTGCTATTTTCGAATGAAGAAGTTATTTTATGGTGTAGCTCTGCTGATTGCTGTATCGGCCTGTAGTGGACAGCGGTCGTCGCAGCCTTATAGCTGGGAGAATGACCTGCATCAACGTTTGCTCACCGATTTCTGCCTCGACAGGGAGCAGGTGAAGCAGTATATCAAGAAGTATATTCCTGACGTGACCGATGAACAGATGGACCGTTGGGAGGAGAGCAAGGCGCTGGAGTGCATGGAGTTGGATGGAGAGAAACGCTACTTCCGCAATGCGGGACCCAATCTCTTCCGTATCGATTCGCTCTGCCGCCACATCAAGTTGGAAAAGGAGGGAGAGAGGATGGGAGGCAGTGAGCGTGTCAACATGGAGCATCTGCCCGAGGTGATTCGGGAGGTCAAGCAGAGCCATTCCACCTTGGCCACTCCCAAGCGGATGCGGGTCACCTATACCCTCACGGTAGATACCAATGCAGTGCCGGCAGGTAAGATGGTCCGCTGTTGGTTGCCTTATCCGCGTGCTGACGTAGCCCGTCAGCAGGAAGTGAAGTTTATTTCGGCCAGCGAACCGGAGTACATTTTCTCGCCGGCGGATTGCCGTCACAGTACACTCTATATGGAGAAACGTGCAGAACAGGGTAGGCCCACTGTTTTCAGCGAAAGCTTTGAGTACACCTCCAGTGCCGAGTGGCATGACCTGAAGCCAGAGCAGGTGAAACCTTACGATACAGAATCCCCCTTATATAAGGAATATACGGCCGAACGGGAGAGGCATATCCTTTTTTCTCCCCGCTTGCGGACTTTGGCCGCCCGGTTGACCGAAGGGGAGGAGAATCCCTTGTTGAAGGCACGTCGTATCTTCCGTTGGATTAACGACACCTTCCCCTGGGCTTCGGCTCGTGAATACTCTACGGTGGAGAATATTCCGGAGTATGTATTGGATAATGGCCATGGAGACTGCGGTATGGTGAGCCTGCTCTTTATCACGCTCTGCCGTATCAGCGGTATTCCGGCTCATTTCCAGAGCGGTTTCATGATGCATCCGGGTGAGTGGAACCTTCACGACTGGGCTGAAATCTACTTCGAAGGCATCGGTTGGGTGCCGGTAGATCAGTCGTTCGGCGTACCCTCCTTTGCCCGCAACAGCGAGGAGAACTGGTTCTTCCTCGGTGGCATTGATGCCTGGCGCATGGTGGTTAATCAAGATTATGGAATGCCATTGGTACCTGCCAAGCAGTATCCGAGAAGTGAAACCGTTGATTTCCAGCGTGGTGAAGTGGAGTGGGAGGGAGGCAACCTCTATTTCGACCAGTGGGATTACCACATGGATATTGAGTATCTCAATTATTGATCATTCCTTATGATGGAGGGGACAAGCTCTCTTTATTCGACAGATTGTCTTTACTTGATAAGCTGATAACTTGAGGAGTAGGCCATTTGACCTTCTCTTTAACAATTGCCCGGACTGACGAAATTGGCCATTTTGTCAGTCCGGGCTGTTAAGTGCCGTTAAGTCTCAAACCCCTTTGTTAAAAGAGAAGAAAAAAGGGGGAGAAGAGAAACAACCGAATGAAATTTGCTGTTTATTTAACGTCGTAAAAGTTAAAACAAGATTGAAATTAACATTTTAAATAGTTTTTGATTATGAGAAAAACAGCAAGTAACATCTTAGGTATTGCCGCATTGGTGGTACTTAGTTCAGGAGTTGCCGGAGTCACTACTTATAAATTATTGAAAAAGGAGCGTCCTGCTACCTTTAGCGATCTGTTCCAACAGGATTCCAACCATGTGCGTACGGCAGCCTTTGCAGTAGGCAATGCTCAGCCTGTGGACTTGACCGAAGCGGCCGAGCATTCGGTACACGCGGTGGTACATATCCGTGCTACGCAGTTGGGCAAGACTCAGGTGGTTCAGGAGATGCCTGACTTCTTCGATTTCTTCTTTGGTGATGGCATGGGCCGTCAGCGTCAGGTACAGACCCAGCCTCGAGTAGGTTTCGGTTCGGGTGTCATCATCTCTAAGGATGGATATATCGTGACCAACAACCATGTGGTGGAGGGTGCCAACGAGATTACCGTGAAGCTCAACGATGACCGTGAACTGGCTGGTACCGTTGTGGGTACTGACCCCTCTACTGACCTTGCCCTCCTCAAGATTGAGGGCGATGAGTTCCCCACGCTGCCCATCGGTAACTCCGATGCACTGAAGGTGGGCGAATGGGTGTTGGCCGTAGGTAATCCTTTCAACCTCAGCTCTACCGTTACGGCAGGTATTGTCAGTGCCAAGGCTCGTTCCTTAGGCGGTGGTCAGGCTGCCAACGGACAGGCTGCCAATATCCAGTCCTTCATCCAGACGGATGCTGCCATCAATCAGGGCAACAGTGGTGGTGCACTGGTCAATGCACGGGGTGAACTGGTAGGTATCAATGCTATGCTCTATTCTCCCACAGGTGCCTACAGCGGCTATGGCTTTGCCATTCCCACCAGCATTATGACCAAGGTGGTGTCTGACCTGAAGCAGTACGGTGCCGTGCAGCGTGCTATGCTGGGTGTAACCTGCATCGACTTGAATGTGTCACTGACCGATGACGAGAACAGCGCACCGGTGAAGAAAATTAAGGAGAAAGCTGCTGAACTGGGCATCAAGGAGGGTATATGGATTCAGGAGGTGAGCCCCAACGGTTCAGCTGCAGGCATCCTGGAGCAGGATGACGTCATCACTGCTATCGAAGGTAAGACCATCCATAAGTTTACCGATATGCAGGAGGTACTGGCACAGAAGCGTCCCGGTGACAAGGTGAAGGTGAATGTGCTCCGTGGCAAGAGCAAGAAGGAGTTCGTCATCACACTGAAGAATGCACAGGGCAACACGAAGGTTGTAAAGAGCACAGGCATTGAGCAGCTGGGTGCCACCTTCCGTCCTATTTCCAATGACCTGAAGAAGCGCCTCAATCTGGGCTATGGCCTGGAGGTAACCGGTGTGGGCGAAGGCAAGATGGCCGATGCAGGCATCACTCGCGGATTCATCATTCTGAAGGCCAACAATATGCCCATCAAGAGTGTTGCAGATTTGGAGAATGTATTCAAGAATGCAATGATGTCGCCCGATCAGGTACTCTTCATCAGCGGAATGTTCCCCACGGGCAAGCGTGCTTACTGCACCGTAGAATTAGCAGATAATTAGTTTTTTAGATAGCGCGTAATCTTGCCCCGGCACAAGACAAGCAAATGGGCTATTGCCGATTGGGCTCGATGAAAACGTACTCTTCTAAGGAAAGAGGTTTTTTAGGGATAACAAATTGGAGGGCCGACAGGCGGTGCGAATGCCGTTTGTTGGCTCTCCTCATGTTTTGATTTAGTGTAATTTTTGTTTAAATATTGAGGATAATCTGTTTAAAAGCGTTGCAGAGAGGGGCTCAATAGGGATATTAGGAAAAACTTCTGCAGGAAAATAATTGTTTATCCAATAAATAGTTGTAATTTTGCAGCCAAATCTGTATTGAAGAATGAGACAACTAAAAATTACCAAGAGTATCACCAACAGAGAGAGTGCCTCTCTGGATAAATATTTGCAGGAAATTGGCCGTGAGGACCTCATCACAGTAGAAGAGGAGGTAGAGCTGGCGCAGCGTATCCGTAAGGGAGACCGTGTGGCATTGGAGAAACTAACCAGAGCCAACTTGCGTTTTGTGGTATCTGTAGCCAAGCAGTATCAGAATCAGGGATTGAGCCTGCCTGACTTGATTAATGAAGGCAACTTGGGTCTGATCAAAGCTGCTGAGAAGTTCGATGAAACCCGCGGATTCAAGTTCATCAGTTACGCGGTATGGTGGATTCGGCAGTCCATTCTGCAGGCTCTGGCGGAGCAGTCACGTATCGTGCGTCTGCCCCTCAATCAGGTGGGTTCGCTCAACAAAATCAGTAAGGCGTTCTCTAAGTTCGAGCAGGAGAATGAGCGTCGTCCCTCTCCCGAAGAGTTGGCCGATGAACTGGAGATTCCCGTAGATAAGATTTCGGATACACTCAAGGTGTCCGGACGTCATATTTCTGTGGATGCTCCCTTTGTCGAGGGTGAGGACAATAGCCTTCTGGATGTGCTGGTCAATGATGATTCACCCATGGCAGACCGTTCGTTGGTTAACGAGTCTCTGGCTCGCGAGATTGATCGTGCTCTCTCTACCTTGACCGAGCGTGAGAAGGAGATTATCCAGATGTTCTTCGGTATCGGACAGCAGGAGATGACGCTGGAAGAAATCGGTGACAAGTTCGGGCTTACCCGTGAGCGTGTACGTCAGATCAAGGAGAAAGCTATCCGTCGCCTGCGTCAGAGCAACCGCAGCAAACTCTTGAAGTCTTACTTGGGCTGATGCCCCTTTCCCTTTAATGGCAAGATGAAATCACTACGTGTAATCTTAATGGCCTTTGCAGCCCTGCTGCTCTGCTCTGCTTTTACTCACAAAGAGAAAAAGGCAGAGGGGGTCTATCTGTTTGGTATAGCGGCTTCGTTCAATGACACCATTGTCTATTTCACTCCTGTCCAGATGGTGGATAGTGTGAAGTTGGAAAAGGGCTTCTTGCCGCAGCGAGCTCAGTATGCCTATCAGTTAAAGAACCACATTGAGGCCACTTGTGACAAGAGCGACTATACCTGTATGATTTATTTCAATGAGAGCAAGGCAAAGTTGGAAAAAGAGGTGGCCAAAGTGAAGGGCAAATATAAGAAGAGCAAATATCATTTGGAGGAGATAGCCGACAAAGAGTTTGCCTTCACGAAACCTACTGACGAGGAGTAAATCCCTTGTCCTCTTGGCCACTCCTCTTTCGCTATCGTTTAGAGCAGCAGATGAGGAGTGGCTTTGTTGTATCCATCCGGCTCTTTCTTCCTATTACGTTTATGAATTGATAACGATTTGTGCTCCTATATATAGATTATGAAACATACCTTTTCCAAGATTGTGTTCCCTCTTGGTTTCACAGACTCTTTTTCTCTCCTTTCCTGTGTAGATGAGGCATATTTGGTCGGCTCATCGTCCAGCAACTCCTGCCCAACCGGATTTTTTTGTGCCCGGTTCCGGTCAGCCTGCCGCTTTGCGGCTCATACTCTTTGGGCCGTTCTTCTGCTCTCCTCGTTTGCATTGGGGCTGTCGGCATGTTATTCAGACCACGACTCTCCTGATGCTCCGCCCACAGAGGAGCAGTTGGCCGACTATACGGTGATGATCTATATGGCGGCAGACAATAGCTTGGAGTCTTATGCTTTGGAAGACTTGAAGGAGATGAAGGAGGGTATGGCGCAAGTGAACAACAGCAACGTGCATCTGCTGGTCTATGTAGATACAGGCACTGCACCCCGGTTGGTGGAGCTGGTCAAGGAGAAGGGAGTGGTTACGGAGAAGCTGATTAAGGAGTATGGATCGCGAAACTCTTGCGGTGTAGAGGAGATGCAGGAGGTGATGGACGATCTCAAGGGTAACAAGTCGCTCCTGGCCAAGAAGTATGGCTTCATCTTCTGGTCACACGGCGACGGCTGGATACCGGCTTCTTCGCACATCTCTACCCGATGGATAGGGCAGGACGTCACAGGTACTATTCACTATATGGACATCAAGGATTTGGTTAACTTCTATGCCAAGTATCCCAAGATGGAATTTATCCTGTTCGATGCCTGCTTCATGCTGAGTATGGAGGTAGCTTATGCTTTGCGCGACCAGGTGGAGTATGTGATTGGTTGTCCGACCGAGACTCCAGGTCCGGGTGCTGATTACTCCCGCTTGATACCCGCTATTATGGCCGGAGGGGAGCAGATTGCGGTGAACATCGGCAAGGCCTTCTACGAACCTTACGAGGAGAAATACAACGGTGGTCTGGGAGCGACAGACCAGAACTGGACAGCTGGGGCTTCCATTGGTGTAGTGAAAACTGAGTTACTATCCCAGTTAGCCACCCGCACCCGGCAATATCTGACCAATGCCAAGATGCCAGAAGATATCTATCAGAAGGTCTTTGATTACGACAAACGTACCCCGACCAGTTTTCTTTATGTAGGCTATTTCGATACGGTTCAGATGATGGAGCAGTTGCTCTCTTCCGCCGATTTTGCTCAATGGAAAAAACTCTATGAACAGGCGCTTGTCTATTGGCAGACCACACCCAAGAACTACTCCGACAATACCGGTCTCTTCTCCATGGAAGGGACGAATGGTATCTCGCACTTCATCCCCCGTGCTAATCGTCCGTTGGCTGCATCAGCTTATCAGGATACGGACTGGTACCGCGATGCCGGCCTCTCCCAACTCGGTTGGTAATTCTCGGCTCGGTTGATAATTCCGTCTCTCGCTCATTCCGGCTGTTTATCCCCCTTCAGACTGTCGGAAAACCCTCTTTCGCATCTGTTCAACTTTCAATTGAACCCCAATCGGTTATTAGCGTGATGATGATAACAACTTATATTTTTGAGCAGATGTTATTTCGTTTTGAGGGCACAATGGGGTTCCATTCAGCCTCCCCTCGTCATTCAGCGTGATGATGCAGGCACTTTTTGCAGAGCACTCCGCGGTTCCTACATCCCTTGGAGGAATTATCCCCCTTCATTCCGTGGATGGATAACCTCAGCCGTTACAACAGCAACTTTATCTTATTCGTGATGATAGGGGCTACCGTTGAGGATAGAGAGGGCCCGGTAGAGCTGTTCTACAAAGATAAGGCGCACCATCTGATGCGAGAAGGTCATGCGTGAGAGCGACATCTTCTCCTGGGCAGCCGCATAGACCTTGGGCGAGAATCCATAGGGGCCGCCGATAAGGAAGACCAGCCGTTTGTTCACTGTATTCATTTTCCGCTTCATGTATTCTGCAAACTCAACGGAACGCATCTCCTTGCCCCCTTCGTCCAAGAGTACCAGCACATCACCCGGCTGCAGCGCCTTGAGAATCAGCTCTCCCTCCTTCTCCTTCTGTACCTCTTCTGTGAGGCTTTTGGTATTCTTGAGTTCTGGGATTACCTCCATTTCAAACTGCGTATAGCGCTTGATACGTTGCACATAGTCCGTGATTCCTGCAATAAAATGGGGCTCCACGGTACGTCCCACTACGAGTAGTATAGTCTTCATTGTCGAAAATGCTGATTTTGTGCACAAAAATACGCTTTTTTTCTTGTTATTACCGATAAATTCCTATCTTTGTCCTCATAAAAGGCTTGCATTATGAGAAAACGAATAGCTTTGTTTATCGCCACCCTCTGTATTTGGGCCACCTCTCTGCTGGCTCAGGATGTTCCTGTAGGGGTGGTTGTGGCTTTCAAAAAGGGAAGCTCCCAGGACTTGAGCCGATATTTGAGCGACAAAGTGGATCTGATGCTGGATAGCCAAAACATCTCCACAGACCGCGATGCTACGTTGCATGCGCTCACCGATTTTTTCTCCCATAACAAGGTTCATGGTTTCAACGTCAACCACCAAGGCAAACGGAACGACTCCAGTTTCGTGATAGGTACGTTAGCTACGGCCAATGGCGACTTCCGTGTCAACTGCTTCTTCCGGAGAGAACAGAACAAGTATATTGTACACCAAATCAGAATAGATAAAGCCAATGAATAAAGAACAAGAATTGATTGACAGGTTGATAGACCTGGCTTTCGCTGAAGACATAGGTGATGGTGACCATACCACCTTGTCGTGTATTCCTGAGAGTGCCATGGGTAAGTCGAAGCTTCTCATTAAGGAGGAGGGAATCCTTGCCGGTATTGAAGTGGCCAAAGAGGTATTTCGCCGTTTTGACCCCACCATGAAAGTGGAGGTGTTTATTGAGGACGGTGCCCACGTGAAGCCGGGAGATGTGGCTATGGTGGTGGAAGGTAAGGTGCAGTCGCTGCTCCAGACCGAACGCCTGATGCTCAATATCATGCAGCGCATGAGTGGTATCGCTACCATGACGAAGCGTTACGCTGAGCGTTTGGAGGGTACACACACACGTGTGCTGGATACCCGAAAGACTACTCCGGGTATGCGTATCCTGGAGAAGATGGCGGTGAAGATTGGGGGTGGTGTGAACCATCGTATCGGTCTGTTCGACATGATTCTTCTCAAGGATAACCACGTGGACTTTGCCGGTGGTATCGACAAGGCTATCACTCGTGCCAAGGAGTACTGCAAGGCCAAGGGTAAGGAACTCAAGATTGAGATTGAGGTCCGCAACTTCGACGAGCTGCAGCAGGTACTTGACCTGGGTGGTGTGGATCGCATCATGTTTGACAACTTTACCCCTGAAATGACGCGCAAGGCGGTGGAGATGGTCGGTGGACGTTTTGAGACCGAGTCGTCAGGAGGTATTACTTTTGATACCTTGCGAGACTATGCCGAGTGCGGTGTAGATTATATCTCCGTAGGCGCATTGACTCATTCTGTCAAAGGACTCGACATGAGCTTCAAGGCTTGTTGATGTTCCTCCAGGCTTTGCCAGCCTGAATGCCCTATAGGAATGAAGCGCAAGTGACATCACAAGTTGTGGTGTGGCTTGCGCTTTTTCTCTCTTATCCCCAAAAAGGGGGATTACCCTGCAAAATCCACCGTTTGAATACCTAATACAGGGGATTGCGGGAGTGGAACCAATGGGCTAACTTTGTACTCTGAAATTTGTGAGAAGGATGAAAAAGATGAAACTGTACGAGGCTGATGACAAGATGATTGATCTCATCAGCGACAATTACTCCATGCTTCAAGGGCTTGGAGCATTCGGTATCCGCTTAGGGTTTGGGGACAAGACCGTGAAGGAGGTGTGTCGGGAACAGCAGGTGGATGACTATACCTTTCTGGCGGTGGTTAACTTCCTGATCAATGGGTATGCTCCTAAGGAGAGCGATGAGCGTATCTCGGTAGAGACCCTCTTGGGCTATCTGCGAGCTTCACACCGCTATTTTCTCGATTTCCAACTTCCCTCCATACGGGAGAAACTGCGCACGACACTCTCTCAAGAGGACAGCCGTACAGCGCTTATCCTACACCTCTATGACGACTATGCCCACGATGTGCAGAAGCACATGAGGTATGAGGAGAAGACGCTCTTCCCCTATGTGGAGTCCCTGTTGAGGGGAGAGGAGATCCACAAGTACAATGTAGAAATTTTCTCCAAGCATCATGGTGATACTACGGGCAAGTTTCAGGAACTGAGGAGCATCATCATCAAATACCTGCCTCACGATACGCTCTCGAACAGCAAGCTGACCGATACACTCTATGACCTCTACAACAATGAGGAGTGGCTTACCAACCATAGCCATGTGGAGGACTATCTCTTTGTGCCTGCCATCCGGCTGTTGGAGAAGCGAATCAAAGAAGATGGGGTCTCCAATCGGCTCTCTGATTTGATCAAACCCACGGAAGGTGGAGAGGCTCTGTCCGAACGGGAGAGGGAGATTATCGTCTGTTTGGTACAGGGGTTGTCGAACAAGGAGATTGCCAACCAGCTCTTTATCTCGGTGAATACGGTGATAACCCACAGAAAAAATATCGCCCGCAAGCTGCAAATCCGTTCGGTAGCCGGACTGACCATCTATGCCATTGCCAATAACTTGATTGACAAGAGTTTCCTTGCTTGAATAGAATGAGGTAGTTTCATTCCTTCAAACAGCCTATCTGGTGAATCTGGGGTGACGAACGGGTATGCTTTGGAATATGTAGGTAATCTGTTAAAAGGGAAACTCTGTATGCTTCTTTGAGCGGTTTAGAAAATCAGCAGTCCGGCTTCCCAAATCATGCCCTTGTCGTGGGTGGAGTTATGGTTATAGAGGCGACTGCCGCCATAACCGCCCGTGGCAAAGAGACCTACCTTTTGCGAGAGACGGCAGTGCAGGTTCAGACGGGCTTGAAGAGCATAAAGCCGAGCCGGTTGGCCGTGGTGCTTGTTGTCGAAAGATTCGATGTGACGATAGCCGAGGTCACCACTAACGGAGAGGGCACGGTAGAGGGGAAGCTCTAAACCTGCCCGGTAGAAGAGGGAGGCAGAGAACTTGTGGCCCAAGTGACGGTGCCCCGTACCCATACCGAGGATGGTGTAGAAGCGTTGGTTCTTGAATCGCACACCTGTGTCGAAGTAGGAGGTGTTTCCGCCGCTGATGATCCACTGGTGGCGGGTACGCGGGGAGAGGTTGACCAGTCCAATCTGAGCACCGCGAAGAGTCTCCTTATAGTAGTTGACGAGGCCTATCTGCAGTCCGTTGACCCTCTTGGAGGCGTTGAACGGGGCAATCTGCAGGCCACGTACCGACGAACCGACCACGTTGGCCAATCCAGCCAGCTGAATGCCTCGGACCGATTCTCCCGTCACATTGGCTGCTCCAGCCAACTGGATACCCCGAGCCTCCGTTCCGGTGACGTTGAGCAATCCACTCATCTGCAGACCGTTGAAATCGTCACCTACCACATTGATTGCACCGCCCAGCCCTACACCGGAAGCATGATTTCCGCTGATGTTGGCCAGTCCGCCCACCTGTAAGCCCTTGGCATTCTCTCCGTTGATATTGAGTAGTCCACCCAGGCTTATGCCATGGGTCTCATCCCCTGTGATGGAAGCCAGTCCGCTGAGGGTAATCCCCTGACACTGGTCACCGGCAATGTTGACCAGGCCCGCAATCGAGATACCCCTCATTCTGTCACCGTTGACATTGGCTATGCCAGAGAGCTGCACCCCGTTCATACTTTCAGCTGTGAGGCAAGCCAAACCGGCTACCTGCAGTCCCGAGGCACTCCCCTTAACCGTGCTGGCCAATCCGTTGACCGACAACCCGTTCAACTTGTTCATAGAGGAGTAGATACCGACATTGAGCCAGGTAGAACCTACCGTGTCGGTGGGTTGAGTGGCTATTCTCTTCCAAACAGAGAGATTGATCCCTCCAAACTGCGTGCCCCCGTCCCGTTGCTGGGGAGCCTGTGCAAACAGGGTTCCCGCCATGAGCAGGAACCCTATGCCTAATACTTTTCTTTTCATCTCTTTTTTCTTTCTACTGTCCGGCGGACAACCCCGTACAAAGATTCCTATTATCCTTTAGCCTCCTGATAGAGGAATCGCTTGATGCTCTTCTTAGGAGTTTTTTCAAACTCTTCCGGATAGATTTTCATCTTGGATATCTGACTATAGGCGGGCAGTTCCAGGTTGAGCGCTATGCGGTTCTCCTCCATGGTCCGTTCCAGGTCATCATTGGTCAGCCCGTGAGCGAAAGCATCCTCAAAGTCGGGATATACCAGACCTACGAGACGTTCGTTCTGCTGCACGATAATGCTCTCCGACACATAAGGCATATT
>CAMGIP010000064.1 GCA_946056155.1 uncultured Mediterranea sp.
TGCAAACTTGAAGCGCAAAAAAAGTAAAATCAACATAAATGTGCTACAAATTGCCAAATGAAATATCCACAGAGGAGACATTTGAGCAAAGTGCCGAAGAGAAAACCCAAGAGGGAACCAATACCTGACTTGAAGGCGGCACCGGTATCGCGGAGTTCCAACCAAGTGCCTACAAAGGCTCCGAGGAAGGGGCCCACAATCAGTCCCCAGGGCATAAAGAAGAGACCTATCACGGTACCGACCAAGCAGCCCCGGCTTCCCATTTTTCCTCCACCGCTGAACTTGCTCCCCCACATGGGCATGATGTAGTCAATCACCTGAGCCAGCACCACGAGCAATAGCCAGGAGAGTAGCTCACCCATAGTAAAACTGGTACCCTCGGTGAAATGCAACAGCACTATGCCTGCATAGGCTACTGGAGGACCAGGTATCATGGGGAGGATACAACCCACTAGACCGACTAGCAGACAGAGGATTCCGACAATAATCAAAAGTACATCCATACAACAACCTTTGTAGAATAATAACGTTGTATAATGATAGAGCTATCGCTACATAACCTTAAGGGCGTTACTTATCAATCAGGAAACGCAGACCCACACCGAGGGAGAACTGCAAAGGCTGATCCTTATAGATATTCACTACGGAACTGTGATTGTCAAAGTGATAGGTTAGCCCAGGCTCTATGTAGAGGGCTAATATCTTGACCAACTTCACCTGCACACCCAAAGCTCCCTGTACACCGTATTGGAACCGTTTCTCCTCCACCGTGAGGTGCTCCGACGACTGCTGGTTGCCCTGCACCACATAATCGACATCAGCCTTACCCGAGACACACTTCTCCACCAGACCTCCTGCCGAGGCATAGAGTTGCCAGCGAGCGTTCTGGTAATAACTGTAACTCAACTGCAACGGGATGCCCAAGTAGTGGAGTTTCTGGTCAATGGCATGATAGGAATGTTCGGAACCGGTGATAAAGTCCGAAGAGAGGCCACTGTAATAGAGTCCGGTACCCACCGAGAGCCTGTCTGTAAGGGGGAGGTTGCACATCACACCAAACTTGAGCGGCTGCTTGTGGTGCTTCTCCTCATCAAAAATCTTCGCTCCCTCATGTCCCAACAGGTTGTTCTTGAAAGAGCCGAAACTACCTGCTACTAATGGTTTTTCAACGGGACTGCTCATGATGGAAGAGCTCAGTGTCACCATGCCCTGCCCATTGCGCGAATCCTCACCGAGAAAAGCATTGGAGGCCATCAAGCCAATACGTACTCCCCTTTTCACCGATTGTTTCCTGTTTTGGGGTGTGTAGTCATACAGGGCACGCTGCTTGGGCTGTACCTCTGACCGGCTCTTCCCCGCTCTGCTCTCTCCATCTCTTTGCTCATCACGGCTCTCTTCCACCTTATCAGAGGAAACCGCACCCGCATCTACATCACTTGCAGCCACGAAAACATCATCATCTGCCACATCGTGCACCGCCAAGCGGTCACCTGCGGTCATCAGCGTGGAACGGGAAGCCTCAACTGAGGAGGATGAGGATAAACAGCTTGACGTAGTCTGAGAAGAACCTGCCGATGCCAAAAGGGATGAGCCTCCTAATTCTGAGCGAGATGAGCCTGTAGATACAGACAAAGATGAGCTGTCTGAACCAGATTGGGATGAGCCGGTGGATACAGAAGGATTTGAACCATCGGCTGTAACATGGGAAAAGTCAGGTGAAGAGACCTCTTCCACTTCGGCCAAAGCATCCGAAACAGGAATCTGCTCCTCATCTGGCCGCAGGAGATAGAGTGCAGCACCGCCAATGAGTAGCAGAACCACGGCAGCAGCCCACGACACACGGCTCCAAAGATGGATACGTGCCGTACGGTTACCCCCCTTCACCTCCATTCCTTGGGGTGCAGAAGTACGTACGGCCTGTTCTATCCCCTCCCACAATCCTTCGGGAGGAGTCATCTCCAACTGTTCCATGGAGCGACTTATATCTTTCAACCATTTCTCATCCATAACGTCTCTTTTTATAATCCATGATACCCTTCGCCAACATCTCCTTAGCCCGATGGAGCTGCGAAGCCGAACTGTTTTCTTTGATATGCAGCATCTCAGCTATCTCCTTATGGCTCTTGTGCTCAAACACATAAAGATTGAGCACCGTGCGATAACCCGTAGGGAGCGATCGTACTAACCGATGTATCACCTCGGGAGGCACATCCTCCACATCAGGCTCAGCCTCCTCCGTGCAGTCGGGCAAATCCCAAGTAGTCTGTACCAGATTCAACCGCTCCTGTTGGCGCAGCAACGAGAGAGCCTCGTTGATAACCAACCTCACCATCCAAGCCCTGAGAGAGCCCTTTCCCCGATAGAGAAACCTGTCCAATGAGGTAAATATCTTGACAAAGCTCTCTTGCAGCACATCCTTTAGGTCATCTTCGTTGATGATATAACGCGAACAGACCGCAGTGAGAAAGCCTGCATAATAGTCATACATAGCCCTCATTGCAGCCCCATCACCCTGCCTCACCTGCTGAAGCAGGGACTCTTCCTGTTCTTCGTCCCAAGTCATCGTCGGTGGAGTCTTTCTGCTTATATAAACGCTCATTTAGTCAAATCTTGCATTGCCTGCCCTACTTTTTTGCTGCTGCATTGAAAATGTAGATAAGATCCGCGAAAAGTACCCCTTGGGCAAGCTAAAGAGATACCTGTCTCACTCAAACAAGTCATCCAGCGTCAGACTTGCCTGTGCAATGGAAGCATAGGCGTTATTGCGAATGCCGAAAGTGGTAATCATCGTAGGCAGAATGCCTGTACGGATGCCTGTTTCACTAACAAAGTCTGCTATTCGGTTTCTGATGCTTGATTCCTCATCTTTAGTAATGGAATAGGGCAGTAACGAATACTTTATTTCGCACACGTTAGTCAGGTTATCAGCCCTTTCGATGATAAGGTCTATCTGCGCGGCTGGAATTGACTCACGACTTCTCCATGAATAGTACTCCGTATGAATGCGATCGATACCTAATTTCTTCTTTATTTGAGGGATATGCAACATGCAGACACGTTCAAATGAAAGACCGTACCACGTGTTCTGTACAGGTTTGCCCATCATGTTTGTCCAGTAATGTTCATCGGTAGTTGCTTTGTGGCAAAACTGCATATAAAATAATGTATAAAGGTCGGTAAGCTGGTATATCTGATCCTTCTGCTTGATTTTCCTCTCGCGAGTGTTGTATCCCCTGACAAAGTCGCAGTTCACCAGTTCTCTGATAACTTTCGTCAGAGAGCCTCCCGATGCAGTCTTTATTCTCTCGGCTATCTGCTTGCGCGTCAATCCCTGTTTGCATGAAGCGAGTGCTTCTATCACCTTCATATAAATCTCGGACTTCTTGAATAGCGATGAATAGAGGCGGTGGTACTCCCGTTTCAATTCACCACGGTCGGAAAAGAACAAACGGTCAATATTGGTTTCCAGATTTTTATCTTTTTCCAATAAGCCTAAATAATAGGGTACGCCTCCCATGATGGTGTATGCCTGCAACATCGACAGGCGGTGCCATGTGAATCCGCTAGCAATAAGCATCTCCTCTGTCTCGGCTAATGTAAATGGTGCCAGATGTATCTCGTGGGTTATACGATTGTGCAGTCCCCCATGACTATCAATCAGATTGCTTACCATCCATGACGTGGCACTCCCACATACAATGAGCATAATTTCACTGTGATCAGAAGCCCAACTGTTCCAAAAATGCTCAAAAGCCTGTAAGAATCCTGACTTCGGCGTATCAAGGCATGGGAGTTCATCAATGAACAAGAGGAGGCGCTCTCCTTTTCCTATCTGTTCTTTAAGAATAGAGCGGAGAGCAAAGAAGGCTTCTGTCCATGTCTTTGGAGAGTCATCCATACTGAAACCATAGTCATGAAGGGCATGCACGAAGTTGGACATCTGAGCCTCGTTGCCCGCGCCGATAGAACCGGACATTTCAAAACAGAACCGGTCACGAAACGTATTGCGTACGAGATAGGTCTTGCCAATGCGTCGTCGGCCATAAATGGCAATTAGCTCTGCTCTGCCGGAATTGTAATAGTCCGTCAGCTGTCTGATTTCATCCTTTCTTCCGATAATTGTTTCCATGCTATTTCCTGTTCATTTTCGTGAGACAAAGTTACAATGGTTTTTCCTATTCACCAAACATAGCTGAGCCAAATCGATGATTATTTGCGCGATTTGGCTAAAGAATAACTTATACTAAAGCCAAATCGATGTTTTTTTGCGCGATTTGGCTAAAGAATATGCATGCATCTTAAATCTTCACTTTCCATAAAACCGAAGTGAGCGTGCACCGCGGGAAAATCCGCGGCACACGCTCACTTGAGTTATTCATGCCTTTCCCAGCCAGGAATCAATTCCAGGAGGTAAGCGGTGCCAAGGTACCTGTCACGCGGAAAACCTTCATCCGCTTGTACTTTTCCGGGGCCTGGAGTGGAATGACACGGAAGATGGCATTATCACCAGTTGTCCCAGAGATTTCTGAATCCCAGTCGAAGACAATTTCGCCTTGTAACACATAATGTAAACTGCGATTGAGATCATCCAAGAGACCATTATTGATAGCACTATTCTGAATATTTTTTGCATTACTTCCACTCACAACTTGGTCTGAGCAGGTAAAGTGATAATCGTCGCTCATGGCCATCTTGGTATCCCAAAAACCGGAGTAGCCAGTGCCGGCAGTATTGGTGTAACCGATCACGGTACGCAGAAAACCAGGATTACCCTCTGAATCTGGGTAGATATAGAAGCGGAATTGTTTCAACGTTCTGTTGCCATAGTTCTTGACCACATTTTGGATCAACGCAAACGCCTCCTTCTGGTCATCACTCTGCTCCTCGGGAATAACGTCACTCATATAGAAAGCGTTGAACTCTATCTCCGAGCCTGTCAGGTTGTATGCCCAGGAGTTGGCTACCGGTTCGCGCGTCTGGAAAGTAACCTCTTCACCATACGATGTGCCATAGCTGTTGGTAACGTAGGCTCGCACATGATAGGTAGTGGAGGGGTTGAGACAGAAGAGCTCCACAGGGTCGAACTCACCCAAGTCGGTAGATGTTGAAGCCTTGATGTTGTCTTCGATGGTGGGGTTGGCCGCTGTGCTCCAGCAGATACCGGTCTCAAGGACATCGGCATTCTTCAGACCCAAGTCGGTGATTTCACCACCTATATAGGCTCTGTGGGCCGTAATCTGGGTGGTGGCCACGGTACGTACAACAGCTTTGTTGCTCAAGGTGGAAGCAGAGAGTTCCTCACCATAGACCAGCCCGTGCTTGTTGACGGCATAGGGGCGGATATAGTAGAAGGTCTCTTCCTGCAGCCCCTCTATCGTCAGCGTCACCTCGCCATCGCCTTCACCGGCCTTGAGCACGGTGCTGGACTCATAGGTAGGATGAGCTGAAGTGGCATAAACCAATCCGTACTCCGTGATGGGGAGCGGCGTGTTGGCCATGGCCTTCACCGTCACCTCCATCTCGTCACCGGAAACAGTGCCCAATGTGGCGGAGAGTTCCGGATCGGCATAACGCTTGGTGGTGAAGGAGGCTGTCTGTGAATAGACCGTGCCCTTATCGTAGGTAGCAAAGGCCTTGACATAGTAGGTGGCATCATCCTCCAAGTCGGAAACAGCTACATCCACCGGATTCTTGGAGATGTTGAAACTGAGCGTAGCAGCCTGTGATTCTGCCAGTTCTGCGTCCTTACCGTAGAGGATGCCGCAAGCAGAGACAGCCACACCGCCATCAACCAAGAGCTGAGGTACCACCACTGCTGAGGACTCCTTGACATCCTTCACCTTGACCAAGGTGATGACGGGACGGCCGTGAGCCATTGTGGTGCATTGCTTCTGCTCACCATAAACCACCTCGCCATTCTTGCCGATGGCATAGGCACGCACGTAATATCGGGTACCCTCATTCAAGCCAGTCAGTTGGCTGACAAACTCGCCGCTACCTTTGCCGTCGGTGGTATGTGCATCCTTGACGGTAGGCATCTCTGCCGTACTCCAGCAGACACCGCGAGTTTGGGCAGTTCCACTGGTTACCTCGCCTCCGCAGAGGGCCTCCTCATAGCCTACCGACTTGAGCAATCCCGTTTCGACTATTAGGGGGAGGCTTTCGTTTTCGTCATCATCGCTACAGCCCACAAAGGCACAGAGTGCCATGATTATCAGGCTGCAGACTCCAATATATCTATAGGTCTTCATTGTTCATCTTATTTTAAAGTTCCTGTAATGAAGAGGGAGCGGTTCACCTCTCCGTTATCTTCCACACGATACATACCTCCAAGGTCACTGGTCAGTCCGGGGGTATTATTGGCCACCCAGTCGAAGTAGAAGGTATGTGGAGTGACACTCGCCTTCACCGTCTGTGCCCAGCTGGCCGTGCTGTAGCTCTGATACTCCACAGTACAGAAGAAATCCACCAGTTTCTTCAGGTAGGGTTCCTGTCCGCGCTCGTTGGAGCTTCCCGTCTGTTCGCGGTCGAGGAAGGTGATGGTGCCGTCTTCATTCTCCCGGTAGCTGAAGTACCACTTGGCAATGTATTCACTACCCTTGGAATTGGCATAGCGAATCCAGAGCTCCATCTGGGGCAGTCCGCTGCTGGCGTTTGAAGTGAACTGGCACTGCACATAACGGATGGTGCGGGTATTGCCCTTGAGTGCATTGTAGGCTGGAGTATAGTAGTTGTCCATAAACTCCTGTGACATGCTGCCCTCCAGCTCATCCACCTTGGTATAGAGTGTAGTGAAGGTCTTCTTGTAACCCAGTTTCAAGTCGTAGGGCGGCACCCTGTTGTCCGAGACGGCAAGCGGTTCTGCACCTCCACAAAGGGTATAGTTGCCTGCAGCTTCGTCCCACATGAGGTCGCTGTATGCGGTACCCAGCACTTCGATGGGTTCAATGAAGTGGACACTGCTGCTCTGCTCCTGCTTGACGTGCGCATCCAGATCCATGTAGGAACCCACAGAGAGGGTGATAATCTGTTCCTGCTCATCCATGTAGGAGAATGTGGTGCTTCTTACTCCCGGGCGTACCTGCACCTTGGTGTCCCCCATCTGCACGATGGGATAGAGGTTGTGGTCGAGGTAGCTCTCCATGCAATCATAGTTTGCTGTCAATCCCCCCTGGGCAATGTATTCCACCTCTTCGGGAGTGGCCGGGTCCATATAGGCGGTTGAACCATTGAAATTACCTCTGAGGTAGATACGTCCGTTGTCCACCTTGATGAAGCTGAACTCAAAGTCAGAGACGAGACCCGCCCCGCTGGTTCCACCATTGACCGTGCCTTGCGGATCAGCCAGCACATGGAGATAGTTGTAGGTATCAAAGAGCAGCGAGGGAGCCATTTGTCCCTTGAGGCGATAACTGGACTCCAAAGGCACGCGCGACGTGGCACCAGCAGTAGAGATGGAATAATCCAGGTCGGAGAGCATGGTCACCCGATTCTTCTCATCAAAGGCCATCCAGAAGCGGAAACAGCCCCGCGCCTCGGTGTTGATGGTCAGCAGCCATCCGTTGGGAGAGGAGAGCAGGAGATCCTGATACTCCTTGAGCACTTCGGTCAGACGCTCATCGGGCGTCTGCGTATAGATATTGTCCTCCTTCTTGTCGCATCCGGTCATCAGGAGCGTGAGGAGCAGCGTGAAATATAGATAGATCTTTTCCATGACGTTGTTCTTTATTCGTTAGCTAATAGCTCAGCCAGGTTCTCCTGCACTAAGGTGACCAAGCCTTTCCGGGTATCGGTATCGTAGAAGTCGATGCCCCACGTATTCTTCATGTAATCAACCACCATACTCTCCTTCTGGCGGAGTGCATCTGCCGGATTATAGGCAAGTCCTGCACCCTGTACAGGGTCGGCATAGATGGCAGCCGCTTTGGCTACCCGCTCCTCGAAGGCCTCACGTCCATAGACCAGGATGCGGGCTATCATCTCGACAAAATCTTCGTCGGAAGAGCTGCGGGAATAGGGGCTGATGAAACCCAACTTCACAGCATCGTCATCGGTGGTATTGTTCCATGAGGTGGTATATCCGGCCGGTGTAATGGACTTGTACTCCGTGGGATACATCTTGGTCTGGTGCATGGTGTGACCAAACTCGTGGTGACAGGTACGCAAAATTTCAGGAAGCAACGTGGCATCACCCGAAGCGTACCAGTTGAGTCGGTAGAGCACAATCTTGCGTCCACCCTCGGCAGTACCCAGGGTAATCGTACCGTTGGTATTATAGCTCGGACTGCCCACCAGCACATAACGTTTGGGAGTGAGCTTTGCCACGAAGGTGGTGCCTGCTTCCGATTCGTAGGGGTCGATAAAAGCCTTCTTCACCGCGCGAAGCACGGGTACCACCACCTCCTCCTTGACGGGAACCACCATCTTGTTGAGGTCCAGCTCCGACTGGTCCCAGCGATACTTCACGTCAATATTATAAGGTTGGGTGAGGTTGTCGTAGATCCACTGGTCATTGGCTGTCCATTCAAACTCATCGCCACCCAGACCTACAATCTGCTGATTGGGGGTAAAGTCCTCCTCACTGCATGAGCAGAGCGAGCAGAGCGCTATGCCCACAAAATATCTCAGTAGTTTCATAATCTTAACCATTTAGTTCGTTATCAAATCGTTCATTCCCTCAATTACCACTCTCTGCTGAGGAGATTCTCACGCGGGTTCAGCTCCATGCCGGCCGTAACCGACTCTTCAGGAATTTGGAATACCCAGCGGTCGTCACCGGGATAGAGAGTATTCTCTTCACCCTTATAATCGGTGTGCGTGATGGGGATTCTGTAACGGTGCATGTCGAAGTAGCGCAGTCCCTCCCACATGAATTCGTTTCTGCGGAAGTCAAGGATGCAGAGAATCAGACACTTCTTCAGTTTATCCCAAGTGCTGGCCTGATAGGCATTGTACTTGTTCAAGTAGTGTTCGGGGTTGTCCGTGGCCGATCCGTAGAAGGACTCCAGTTTGGCCTCGGTAATAGCGTGCGACACTTCGCTGTAGTTCACGATACGTTGCCGGCAGAATACATTCAGGTCGGCAATGGCCTTCTCGTATTCGCCCTTCATGGCGTAGGCCTCTGCACGGCTCAGCAACATCTCCTCGGTCCGGAAGAGGGGGAAGGCAGTATAAGAGTAGCCCGTGGAGGCATTGATGCTGGCATAGACAAACTTGTACTCAAACTTGGGTACATAGTAGTGGAAACCACCACTACTGTAGGCACGGTAGGCCCATTCACCGTTGGTAACATTGGTGCCCTTGCAGGTGCCATAGACATCGGCATAGAGGGTAGCATAACGGAAACTGTTGACGTAGCGTGCCAAACGGGAAGAGAAGTCTATCATCAGCAGGTTGGAGGAATTATCGGAAGCGGAGAACTTGGCCTTGACCATGTCTGAGCCAGTGGCTGTAGCCAACGTAGTGAGCCAGGGCTGGAAGTTGTTCTTAGCATAGAGGGTAGCGGCATCATTCTCAGCAACATTCTTCACTCCACTCTTCTCCACAAAGGTGGCCGGCTGGGGGATGATTTGGCTGGCGTGCTCTATCACCTTGTCCCAGTCTCCTTTGAAGAGGTAGAAGCGGGTGGCGAAGGCCTGTGCAGCAGCAGGTGTAAAATGGAAGGCGGGTGCCGTGTAGATATTGCTTGAGCCTATCTTGTCAATGGCTTCCTTCAGATCCTGTTCAATGGAGGCATAGGTCTCCTCCACGGTGCGACGGTCATAGGACTTGAGTGCCGTCTTCTCGGGCTCTGTCACATAGGGCACACCGAGCGAACGGTTGTCACCGAAGGGGTCATAGAATTTGGAATAGAGGCTCACCAACATGTGGTGGGCATAGGCACGAATCATCTTAGCCTCAGCGATGTAGGCCTGCTGTTCGGCTGTCAGGTTCATCTTTTCGGCGGCCTCCAAGGCATGATTGACCTCGGCTATGCCATAGTAGCAGGCACGCCAGTAGTAGATGGGAGTGTCCTGTGAAGTCTCCAACAGGTCTCTCCAAAAGAACTGGTAGGTATTGGAAGAGTACTCGGTGTAGCCTGCCCCCTTGTCTGAGACAAAATCCACGCGGGGATTGAGCATGGCGGCATAGCAGGCCTTAGGGTAAGCGTCGGCAATCAGCTTGGCCATCTTCTCCACCGTATCAATCTCTGTTCTGTTGTCGGGGACCACATCCAAATAGTCGTCGCACGCGGCAAGGGTCAGCAGGGCGACAGACAGTGTGATATACTTATATATATTCTTCATAATGATCTATTCTTGATAAATTCTACATAGAAAACAGGGAACTTAGAATCCGACATTCAGGGCTACGGTAAACTGGCGTGCGATAGGCTGTGCCACACCACCGGAATTGTAGAACTCGGGATCCTGACCGTTGAGTTTCTTGTCGGCTGCAATAAGCCAGAGGTTGTTGCCTGCCAAAGTGAGCGAAGCGGTACTGATGAAGCCGGTCTTGAGCAGAAGTGACTTGGGCACGCGGTAAGTGAGGGAGATGGTCTTCAGACGGAGGAAGTCACCCTTGGCCACGCGCTGGTCTGACTTGTTATAAGCACTGTAGGGATAGGCACCCGAGAGGTTGGCCTTCGTGATGGCGTCAGCGATGGAGGGAACATTGGTCGTCTTCTCATCGCCCGGCTGCATCCAGCGGTCAAAGAACACCTTGGGCATAGCATCGAGGTCGGAATAACCGCTCTTGAAGACGGGAGCAAGACGAATCTTGTTACCGGCCTGATAGGTGAGGAAGACATTGAGTGAGAGGTCTTTCCAACGGAAGGTGTTGGACCATCCACCCGTATATTTGGGATCTACCGGACCCTCATAGATCAGATGCTCGATGTTGGTGCTCTGGAAATATACATTGTTTGACTCTTTGCCCGACTCGTTGATGAAGTTGGGCACGCCGGTTTCGTGGTCCAGGCCCACATACTTGATGGAGAAAAGGCTGTTGACGGGATAGCCTTCGAGATTGCCGCCATTGGCACGGGTCAGCGTGTAGATGCTGGGCATGTTCTTGGAGTTGGTAATCTTGGTGGTGCTGTAACCCATGGTGAAGTTGGACTTCCATCCCCAATCCTTCATACGGATGGGAGTGAAGCTGATGGCCAGATCCACACCGTGCGAATCCATGTCGGCATAGTTGGCCAGTTTGTTGAGGACACCCCCCACGGCAGAGGTACGCAGCGAAGCTATCAGGTCAAAGCTCTTGCGTCTCCACCAGTCGAAGACGATGTCCAGACGGCGGTTGAAAAGGCCGATGTCAAAGCCTAGATTCAGCAGATGGCCCTTCTCCCACGTGAGGTCGGCATTCTCCAACGAGGAGAGCTGGATGACCGACTCGATATCGCTGGAGTAGTAACGGGTGGCGTTGGTGTTGTAAAAGGTAGCCGAAGCAGAGGCACTGTTGTTCATGGAGGCAGTCAGACCGTAAGAGGCTCGGAGCGAGAGCTGATCCACCCACTTGACATCCTTCATGAAGGGTTCGTTGTTGACATTCCACTTGGCACTGACGTTCCATGTCGGCAGCCAGCGGGCAGTGCGGCTGGTACCCAAGGCATTGGATCCATCGTAGCGGACGGTACCCGAGAAGATGTAGCGCTTGTCGTAGCCGTAGTCGGCATTGAAGTAGAAGGCGGCAAAGCGGTCGCGCGTGGTGTACATGCCATAGTAGGCAGCATTGTTCTCAATCATCATCTTGAGGATGTGGTAGTCGATGGAGACTGCACCACCCTCGTTGTACTGGTAGCCGTAGCCGGTGTTGGAGAAGCGCTGCCGGTCGCTGTACTTAATCTGTTGACCGGCAATGACGTTCAGGTCATGCTTTTTCCAGGAACCGTTGAACTTCAGCGAGTTGCGGATGTCAAAATTCTTCAGTTGCGACTCGTCCCGATTGTAAAATCCACCGTAGGGGAGCACAGAGTAGGGTTCGCCCTCGGGATCATCGGGGTCTGAATAGAGGAAGTTGTTCTTGTCGCGAATCGTGGAGTTATAGTCCGCACGATAAGCCTGTGCCATGTTGGAATTTTCCGTGATGCAGTGTTCCTGGTCAGACTTCACGTAGCGAACGGCACCGGTAAACTCATATTTCAGTCCCTTGACAATCTCCCAGTTGAGTTCAAACTGAGCCTTGATGTCTGCCACATTGAGGTCCATGTAGTTGTTTTTCACCTCATTGAGGATGTTGAAGGGAGCGAAGTTGAGGGTGAAATACTCCAGTTCGCCATTCTGGTCGTAGCAGGTGAGTGCACGGCTGGTGTTGAGGGCGTAGCTGAAGGGGTTGATATCGAAGTCGCGGTCGTAGGTACCCTCCACGGTATTGCTGCGGCGGGAGAAGGTACCGGGTGTGTGCGCTGGTCACGCAGAGAGCCCACCAGCTGGAATCCGATTTTGAGTTTCTTCGAGAGCGTGAAGTCGTTGCGGAAGTTGGCGGTATATCGTTTCACCTTGTCGGCTACAGACCATCCCTCATCGTTCATGAAGCTCAGCGAGAGGTAGGAGCGGCTGAAGTTGCTACCACCGGATACACTGATGGAGTGTTCCTGCTGCAGGGAATTGCGGAAGAGGATGTCGAACCAGTCGGTATTGGCATTGGCGTAGCGGGTGAGGAACTGACGTCTGGCCTCAGGCGTATTCTCCAGGCCAAACTTGCCGGTAGATTCATTATAGGTATTGATAAGGTTGTACATCTTGCCATAGACACCCGAGTTGGCATTGTTCACAATGCCTGAGGTGAGGAAGCCCTTGCGCTCCAGTTCGGCATAGACAGACATCTGGTCGGCTGAGTTCATGATGTCATAGTCAGCATACGAAGGTTTGAGCTGTACGGTGAAGTTGCCCGAGTAGGAGACCTTGGGTTTGCCTTCCGAGCCTCGCTTGGTGGTCACAACCACCACGCCGTTCATGGCACGTGCACCGTAGAGGGCCGTAGCCGCCGCATCCTTCAGCACGTCGATACTCTCGATATCGCTCGCATTCAATCCGGCCACAGCCGAACCCAGCAGCGTAGTCGGGTCACCGCTGGTCAGTTCATCGTTCGACACGTTGATCAGGTCCTCCTGAATCACACCGTCAATCACCCAAAGCGGTTTGTTCTCACCGCTGAGCGATGTAGCACCACGCACACGCACCTTGGGAGCAGCACCGAAGGTTCCGGAGACGTTTTGGATACTGACACCAGCAGCCTGTCCTTCGAGCATACGGCTCAAATCGACAGCACCCTTGATATTCAGTTCATCTTGCTGCAGCTTGGTAGAAGAACCGGTAAAGTTGGTTTTGCTGATGCTTCGGAAACCGGTGACCACCACATCGTCCAGCAATTGAGAATCCTCCTTGAGCAGGACGTTGAAGTTCCGTTTGTTTCCAATTTCAATTTCTTGCTTGGCCATACCTATATAAGATACGACCAGTTTGTCGGTGGGCTTGACTGTAGCGCGGAGGGTAAAACTACCTTCCACATTGGTGACTGTACCATTTTGGGTACCCTTAATCTGTACGGAGACACCCACCAACGGTTCTCCGCTTGAATCTTTGACTATGCCTTTCAATGTCACCTCCTGCCCCCATATCGGAGCAGCCAGGATAACGGCCAGCATGAGTAGCAATACTCTAATTGTTACGGTTCTCATAGTCTTAACACATTTGATAATTAGTATATAGTAATAAAGAATAGTCCACACTACCGATTTTATCATGTTAAGGCCAGTGAAATCTTGCTTAAAACTTTGCAAATATAGAGGTTAAATTTTCGGCTCATCCGACATTTCGAGTGATGCGACAATCATGTAGTGCATACAGCCTTAGC
>CAMGIP010000065.1 GCA_946056155.1 uncultured Mediterranea sp.
CATCCATATTCGTTGCAAAAGTAGATAAAATCCGTGAGAAGTCCCACTCGCAGCTTCAGGAAAAGTTTGGTTCTTTCGCTTACCTATTTAAAAACATTCTAAATTGTTTGTCGGATATAGCCAATCATTGTATATTTGCGGGCAAAAGTTAGAGATGTTATGCGATTATCAGAACTGAATACAGGTGAAAAAGGCGTTATTGTCAAGGTGATGGGTCACGGAGGTTTCCGTAAACGCATTGTGGAGATGGGTTTTGTGAAGGGTAAGAGTGTGGAAGTGGTGCTGAATGCACCGTTGCGTGACCCTATCAAGTATCGCGTCATGGGGTATGAAATCTCGTTGCGACGCCAGGAAGCGGAGCTGATAGAGGTGGTGAGCGAGCAGGAGGCCAAGGAGCAATCCCTCGCACCGGAGTTTCATGGTGGTATGGCTGAGGAGATTCGGCTGACCGAGGAGCAGATGAAGCGGTTGGCATTGGGTAAGCGGCGCACCATCAACGTGGCTTTGGTGGGCAACCCCAACTGTGGCAAGACTTCGCTCTTTAACATCGCCTCGGGAGCCCATGAGCATGTGGGCAACTACAGCGGGGTGACTGTAGATGCCAAGGAGGGTTTCTTCGAGTTCCAGGGCTACCACTTTCGTTTAGTCGATCTGCCCGGCACCTACTCCCTCTCGGCCTACTCGCCTGAGGAGATTTATGTGCGCCGACACATCATCGATGAAACGCCAGATATCATCATCAACGTGGTGGATGCTTCCAACCTGGAGCGTAACCTCTATCTCACTACCCAGCTGATAGATATGAACGTGCGCATGGTCATTGCCTTGAATATGTACGACGAACTCGAGGCCAGTGGCAATACGCTTGATTACCATACCTTGGGAGGGCTCTTCGGAGTACCTATGGTGCCTACTGTGTGCCGCACGGGTAGGGGAGTGGACCAGCTCTTCCATACGCTTATCGGTATCTACGAAGGAAGTGACTTCCTCGACAAGCGCGGACGGGTGAAGGCTGATGTGATGGATGACCTCAAGCAGTGGCACCAGCAGTATGTGCCTGACCATGACTTCGGCTCTAATCTTGAAGAGGGAAGCCAGGCCAACTTCTACAGGCACATCCACATCAACCACGGGCCTGAACTGGAGCGGAGCATCGAGGCAGTGAAGCAGGCCATCGGACGCAACGAACATATCCGGCACAAATACTCCACCCGTTTCCTTGCCATCAAGCTGTTGGAAAACGACAAGGAGCTGGCGGATATGGTGCAGGCTCTGCCCAACGGCGAGGAGATTATGACGATAGCTCGTCGTGAGGAGGAGCGGTTACGCAAGGTGCTGAACGAGGAGAGTGAGCAGGCCATCACCGATGCCAAATACGGTTTCATCACCGGTGCCCTGAAGGAGACCTTCACAGACAACCATCAGGACACCGAGCAGACCACCCGTGTCATCGACTCCATCGTGACCCACCGCATCTGGGGCTATCCCATCTTCTTCCTCTTCCTCTACCTGATGTTCCAGGGTACCTTCGTCCTGGGCGAATACCCCATGCAAGCCATAGAGTGGATGGTGGATCAGATAGGCTCCCTGCTACGCGAGTATATGCCAGCCGGTCCGTTGAAGGATATGCTGGTAGATGGTATTGTAGGCGGTGTAGGTGGTGTCATTGTCTTCCTCCCCAACATCCTCATCCTCTACTTCTGCATCTCCATCATGGAAGATTCGGGCTATATGGCCCGTGCGGCCTTCATCATGGACAAGATTATGCACAAGATGGGGCTACACGGCAAGTCCTTCATCCCCCTCATCATGGGCTTTGGCTGCAATGTGCCCGCTGTGTTGGCCTCCCGTACCATCGAGAACCGCAAGAGCAGACTCATCACCATGCTCATCAATCCGCTGATGTCCTGCAGTGCCCGTCTGCCGGTCTATCTGCTGTTGGTAGGGGCCTTTTTCCCCCATCAGGCCAGTCTGGTGCTGCTCGTCATCTACGCCACAGGTATTTTGCTGGCTGTACTTATGGCCCGCATCTTCAGCCGTTTCCTGGTGCAGGGCGATGACACCCCCTTCGTGATGGAGCTTCCCCCTTACCGCATGCCCACCTACCGTACCATACTGCGCCACACCTGGGAGAAGGGGTGGCAGTATCTGCGCAAGATGGGAGGTGTCATCTTGATAGCCTCCATGGTCATCTGGGCACTGGGCTACTTTCCCCGTGGGGCCGAAGGGTGCAGCGTTGCTGAACAGCAGGCCGGTTCCTACATCGGTCAGATCGGCCGACTGATGGAGCCCGTTCTCCGTCCCATAGGGTGTGACTGGAAACTGGGTATCGGTTTGCTCAGCGGGGTGGGTGCCAAGGAACTGGTGGTCAGTACGCTCGGTGTGCTCTATGCCACTCCGGAGGATGCGGAGGGAGCTGCACTCTCATCGCGCATCGCCATCACGCCACTCTCAGCCTTCTGTTACATGCTCTTTGTGCTCATCTACTTCCCCTGTATCGCTACCCTGGCCGCTATACGTCAGGAGTCGGGCAGCTGGAAATGGGCCATTTTTGCCGCCTTATACACAACGGGCCTGGCCTGGATAGTCACCTTTATCGTCTATCAGGTGGGGGGCTGGTTGCTATGATGGGGTGGCAAGATGCGGTCGTCTATCTGCTGCTAATCTACTGTGCTTGGCGGATTGTAAGCAGGATACGCACTTTTTTTGCCGGTACAGCAAAAAAAAACAATCCTTGTGAGAGCTGTGTAAGTGGCTGTAAACTAAAGGATTTGTATGAACAACAACGGAAGACCTGCAGTGAGAAACAGAAAAAAATGAAGAAAAGTTGCTGCAAATAGTTGCAGGTTCAAAAAAAAGTAGTACCTTTGCAACCGCAATCGGGAATGATGCAGCGAGAGTTGACATTACGAACGGTGCGTCGATCATTGGTACCTTGGATGAGTGGCTTAGTCAACGGTCTGCAAAACCGTCTACGGCGGTTCGAATCCGCCAGGTACCTCAATGCAAGTTAATCAATCCCCGTCGATTACTCCTCGACGGGGATTTTTTGTATAGGGACTTAGCTGATCCGGAAACAGAGGATGGCTGAGAACCGGAATGTAATGGCAACAGAACCCCAACGGGGCTATCGATTGAAACCATGAGAAGATGAATAGATATTCCGAAAGGAGATAAAAACAGAGAAACCTGAAAGGAGAAAATGATGAAACCTGAAAAGCAACCTACACCCGACTATGCCGTGCCCGATGTCCGGGCATTGGACTGTGAACCCATACCCTGTGTGCGCATCGCCTTTTTGGGATTGGGTAAGCGGGGAAAAGAGTCCATCCGCCACTTCATGTATATGGACGGAGTGGAAATCAAGGCTATTTGCGACTTGGATGAGTCCAATCTGGCCTATGCCACCGAACTGATGGCACAGCATGGCAAGGAGGCTCCCTCTGCCTATCGTGCTCCCGAGGATTGGAAAACCATTTGCCAGCGCGATGATATTGATTTGGTCTATCTCTGTATTAGCCGCGAGCGACATACCGAGATGGCGGTCTATGCCATGCAGCAGGGCAAGCATGTGGCCGTAGAGGTGCCGGCAGCCAATACCGTAGCGGAGTGTTGGGCGTTGGTGGATGCCGCAGAGGCCACCCGCCGTCATTGCATGATGTTGGAGAACTGCTGTTACGGGGAGTTTGAGTTGGCTGTGCTCCACATGGCGGAGCAGGGATTGCTTGGTGAAATCTTCCATGCCGAAGGGGGATATATCCACGACCTGCGTCACCTCGATTTCCAGCATCGTCCCTCTTACGCCAAACTTTGGCAGATGATGGGCAATCCTTATCCTACGCATGGATTGGGGCCGCTCTGTCAAGCACTGCATATCCATCGGGGCGACCGCATGACATGGCTCACCTCGGTTTCTACCGGACAGTTCACTTTTCCTGAACTGGGGGAGACGCCCGCCTTTGCCGAACTGGGGAATCCGGTTGCTTTGCCTGAAACGTTCTCCTTGGGCAATATGAACACCACCCTCATCAAGACCGCCCGTAACAAGACCATCCTGCTCCAGCACGATGTCTCCAGTCCCCGTCCCTACAGTCGCGCCTTTGTGCTCAGCGGAACGAAGGGATTTGCACAGAAGGGCGAGCCGCATCAGGTTGTGCTGACTGATGAGCCGGAAGCCACGGCAGAGCTGTTGCTTCAGCGCTATGAACATCCCTATTATAAAGAGGTAGGGGAGTTGGCCCGCAGGGTAGGCACTCATCAAGGGATGGATTTCATCATGGATTATCGCCTCATTCGTTGTCTCCAGCAGGGGTTGCCGTTGGATATGGATGTCTATGATGCCGCTGAGTGGTCCTGCATAGTGGAGCTTTCCGCCCAGTCGGTGGCTCAAGGTTCCGTACCCGTAGAGGTACCCGACTTTACCCGCGGTCGCTGGGGAATGCCCCATCAGCGATAGGTCGGTCAAATAAAGATTAATGATAAAGAATAGATAAATATGGCAGATTGGAAAAGTGCCTTGGCCGCACTTGGTGCAGGCCAGGCAGAAGAGAATTCGGCTGAAAACAGGCCGGAAGTGGAACGCAAGAAGCGGGTAGGAACGGTCTATTCCACCAACCCTGACTTCCAGTACGAGGCGGAAGGGGAGGAGGAATACGCCACTTTGCCCAAGAACCAGCAGAAGCTGCGCATCAGCATGGAGCGGGCCGGAAGGGGTGGCAAGACCGTGACCCTAGTCCGTGGCTTCGTGGGTAGCGACGATGATCGACAGGAACTCTGCAAACTCCTCAAGCAGAAGTGTGGGGTAGGAGGTTCCGTGAAGGAGGATGAAATCATCATCCAGGGTGACCACCGCCAGCGGTTGCTCGAATTGCTGAAGCGAGAGGGGTATAGCCAGACGAAATAGCCGAGGAGTAGCGGTTTACTCCTCTGCCAGTTCGCTTCTCACCTTCTGAATGGTGCTGCGGATTACTCCCAAGATTCTCAGGGAGTTCTCAAAATTATTCTTCAGCGACTCCCTGTCGGTATAGAAGAATTCGCATCCGGCATAGACCTGTTTCAGTTCTGCGTCCAGATAGACCTTGGCCAGCTTGTAGTCGCGGGTCACCTTGTTGCATACAGTCAGCATCAGTGCCTCTTCCCCTTCGTTGACGTCCAGTATCTGGGGAAGAACCACTACCATGTACTTCTCCTCTTCGATACCTATCATGAAGTAGATGGTTTTCATCTGATAGCGGATGAAGATGTCGCCATCATCATCCGTCTGAGGTTTGTATCCCAACTCCTTCAGAATCTCCAATGTCATTTCTCTTTTTCCCATTTGTCTTTCCTCCTATTATTTTTTGTCATTTCCTGTAGTTTCTCCCTCTTGCTTCGCATCGGCATTCTTCGCTTCCTCCTCATTTACCTTGTTGGAATCATCCTCATTGTCGCCCGATTCTTCGTCTTCATCTGACTCCTCATCGTCACCTGTCTCCACATTGTCACCTGACTCCTCGTCTTCGTCAAACTCCTCATTGATATCATCGAATTCGTCCTCATCCTCGTCAAATTCCTCATTGATATCATCGAATTCGTCCTCGTCCTCCTCTTCATTATCCCCCGCCTCAAGTTTCTCAATCTCCTTACGGGCAAAGTTGGAGGCCATTTCCAAGCGGAGAATCATGTGGGCAATGAGCTCCTCCAAATTATTCTCCTCTCCCAGTACCTCCCGTTCGTAGAAGATCCAGACGCCTTTTCCCATGGGGTATGCCTTGACATATTTCATCGTTGAGTTAATACTGTTCATCAGCGCACAGATATTGGGGAAAGACATATCGTCCATGGAGATGATGCCTGGCAGGCAGATGCTTAGAAACTCCTCATCGTCCTCGTTGT
The DNA here is from genome assembly GCA_946056155.1 of uncultured Mediterranea sp. Lineage (GTDB taxonomy): Bacteria > Bacteroidota > Bacteroidia > Bacteroidales > Bacteroidaceae > Bacteroides. Next base: position 5,875 of record CAMGIP010000065.1, read on the forward strand.
ACATCCACAGGCATTTCAATCCTTCGTAGTCAAAGCTATATCCCAGTCCCTCCTCTTCGGTGAGTTGAAATCCCAACTCCTCCAGTGTCTTCATTACTTCCTCTTTCATCACTCCTCAGTATTTTAATGGTATAATAGTTTTTTTATTTGAATCCGATGCTCGATGGTTTGAAGCCCTTGTCCTTGGGAGAGAGCTCGCTCCTTACTCTTTCGTATTCGCGGAGGTCTTTGCGGCTCACCGACGGACTCTTGGTAGAGATGATCTCCTCCAACAGCTTTTGGCTGATTTTCTGGTAGCCCTGGTCCGGTGCCTTGATGGTGGCGTTGAACATCTTTCGGGCAGCCGACTGCACGATGTAGCTGATGTCGCTGCAGTTGTATCCATCCGTCAGCGTAGCCAGCCGTTCAGTATCGATTTCCGCATCTGCCGGTAGTTTGGAGAGCGTCAGGGAGAAGAGACTCTTCCGTGCCTCCTGGTCCGGCATGTCGATATAGACCATCTCGTCGATACGTCCTGTACGCAGTACCGCCTTATCGATACGTTCCGGGTGGTTGGTGGCTGCCAGCACATAGACGCCCCGCTCCTGCGCGTTGTTCAGCATACAGAGAAACTCGTTTACCTCGCTGTCATAGTGCTGGTTCGACTCGTTGCCCGTGCGCTTGGATACCATCGCGTCAAACTCGTCGAAGAAGAGTAGGGTAGGCCCCTTTTCCTCCGCCTCCTTGAACACCTTGCCAATCTTCTCCTGTGTACCATGTACCCAGGTGCAGGCCAGGTCGTCTGGCACAATCTTCATGAAATGTATGCCCAACTCCTCTGCCATCCGTTCTGCGAAAAATGTCTTTCCACATCCGGCCGGACCGTAGAAGAGCATGGAAGGCGGCTGTATGCCATACGCTTTTGCACACTCCTTGTTCTTCAGTACGTTGATAAATCCTTCCGTTATCCGCTCCTTGAGCTCGTTCATTCCGGCGATGTCCTTGAATCCGTTCCCCTTCTGTCTCTCCTTATCTTCAGGTGCAGCCTGTTTTCTCTTTAAGGAACCGGAACCCGAGGGCTTATCTTCGCCCTCCGATTGCTTTCCGTTGATCCGGCGCAACCATGCTTTCTCACTATCAGTTGTCTTCATTGTTGTACCTCCTTTTCATTATCTTGTTTAGTCTCTACTGCTGTTGCTCCTCTGCGAGCCGCCAGGGGCAACATGCTCTCTTTTTCCCTCCCTTCCCTTGCATCCTCTTCTTCCCTCTTCCACTATATGGAGCGTCTGAAGCCATCCATTCTATCAGAATTCCAGCCGGAATCCCTTTTTTTTCAGCTCGTCATACTTCTGGGGGTTGAACCGGAAGAGGAATGCCTCTTTCCGTTGCGAAGGGTTGGACCGTTCGTCTGATAGCTCCAGCATCTCCAGCCGTCTCATCTTGTTGTAGAAGTTTCGCCGGTCGAAGTGCACATCCAATATCGCCTCATAGAGGTTTTGCAACTCCTTGATGGTAAACTGCTTGGGCAGCAGTTCAAAGCCTACCGGTTCAAAGTGTATCTGCTGCCGGAGTGCCTGCTCCGCCCGTCTGAGAATCTGGTCGTGGTCAAAGGCCAGTTGAGGCACTTCGTCCAAGGCAAACCAGCGTGCATCGTCGGCATCGTCGCCCCCCTTGACCTCCTGCATCCTCACCAGAGCATAGAAAGCTACGGTTATCACCCGTTCGCGCGGGTCGCGATGGGGAGCCGTGAAGGTATGGAACTGTCGGATGTAGGCACCCTGCAGTCCGGTCTCCTCCTGCAATTCTCGGAGAGCACACTCCTCCGCACTCTCCTCCATTTTCATGAATCCTCCGGGAAATGCCCATCTTCCCTTGAAAGGTTCTATGCCTCGCTGCACTAATAATACCTTCAGTCGCGTACCGTCAAATCCGAAGATGACACAGTCGGTAGTCACGCTTGGGTGTGGGTATTTGTAGCAGTATCTCTGTTCTCCGTTTTCCTTGTTTATCTCACTCATAGGTAAATAGTGTTATAGTTACATCACAAAGGTATAGCTTTCCCCCAATACTTCCAAATTTCTTGTGTATTTTTTACATCCCTCTTAAAAATCGGTTGAAACAATGCCCAATTTTCCTAGTTAGAGAGATTTTTTTTCCTAACTAGCGCGTAAAATCTCTCTAACTAGAAAAGTGTACGTACTCTAACTGGAGAAATTTCACACCCCAACTAAGAAGTTTTCAGGGGAAAACTGACTGACGGCGAACAGTAGAGCTACATCATCTGCTGACTCATAGGATGAACAGGTAAGCACTGGCTTCACTCCTCCAAAGCATAAATATATTAATATGTACGCGTACATTATTGTATAGAGAAGTTTTCTCTTTCCTATGGCTTCCTGCATGCCATGCGCAACATTGTGCAATCGTTTGCAATAAATTTTGCAGGCTATTATCTCATTTTTATGAAGTCAAAACATTATTTTACCTACATTTGTCGAGTGATATCATGAATAGACGTTAAGCTATGGAGTGAAATTTGAATTATTTGATTTTATTTGTTAACCAGAATTTTAAGATATGTTGCAAGTTGGTCTTAGAATCTATCGAACGGTGCTTCCCTTATTTTTAGGGACATTCTTGTCAGTCGGTGTTTATACACAAAAAAACAAAGAGTGACTTGCATGAATGAGATGCTAATTTACTTAATAATACAACATCATTAACTTTAATTATTTTAGTGCATGAAACAAGTTAATCTTAGAATCTATCAATCGATTCTTGCCCTTACGCTGGGGCTATTCTTGTCAATGAGTGCCTGGGCTCAGCAGATTGCTGTCAATGGGCACGTGAAAGATTCCACAGGTGAACCCGTGATCGGTGCCAACGTTCTGGAAAAGGGCACTACCAACGGTACAATCACCGACATCGACGGTAATTTTAGGATGCAGGCTCCCAAAGGAGCTACACTGGTCATCAGCTATGTGGGCTATCTGCCCGTAGAGGTGAAGGCCGATGCCAAGGTGGAGGTTGTGCTCCACGAGGACAGCGAAATGCTGGCCGATGTGGTGGTTATCGGTTATGCTACAGGTAGCCAGCGCACCATCTCCGGTGCCGTGCAGCGTGTAGGCCGTGAAGAGATGAACTCCGGCGTGGTAGCCAATCCGCTGGCAGCCATCAAGGGTAAGGTAGCCGGTGTGAACATCCAGAAGACTGGTGGTGACCCCACAGCTGCTCCTGCCATCCGCGTACGTGGTACTACTTCACTGACTGGTGGTAACGACCCCTTGGTCATCATCGACGGTGTGTTCGGCGACCTGGGTATGCTGAACGCTATCTCTCCCGCTGATATCGAGACCTTTACCGTCTTGAAGGATGCCTCTGAAACGGCTCAGTACGGTTCTCGTGGTGCATCGGGCGTTATCGTGGTAACGACCATCAAGGGTAAGAACGGTGTGAAGAGCATGAGCTACGACGGCAGCTTCGGTATCGAGACGGTCTATAAGAACCTGGACATGCTGAATGCCACGGAGTATCGCGCAGCTGCTGACCGCCTGGGTCTGGCTATCCTGGATAAGGGTGGCGACACCAACTTCACCAAGGAGATGCAGCAGACCGGTTACACGCAGAACCACCGCATCTCTTTCTCAAGCGGTACGGACGACTCCAACTATCGCGCTTCTATCGGTGTGATTGACCAGAAGGGTATCATCAAGAACAACACCATGCGCAACTACACGGCCAAGTTGGACGCTACACAGCAGATGTTCAACAACAAGCTAAAACTGGAATTCGGTATGTTCGCTTCGCTGAAGCAGAGCCGCTACGTCAACGACTATCAGAAGACCTTCTATTCGGCTGCTTCTTATAACCCCACGTTCCCCAACTTCAAGAATCCTGAGACGGGTCAGTGGGACGAGAACCCCACCGCCAATGAGGTGCACAACCCGCTGGGACGTCTGGAGATTGACGACCGCGAGACCAATGCCTATATCAATACGAACGCGCGTATCACCTACAGCTTCACCGATGATCTGAAACTGAGTGCTTTCGGTTCTTATACCTATAACGTAAAGGAGAACAAGAAGTATATCCCCTCTTCCATCAAGGCTGGTCTGACCAACCGTGGTGAGGCTTACCGTGGCGACAACAAGAGCCAGTCTATCCTGGGCAACTTGATGCTGACCTACAAGAAGGGCTTCGGTGCACACTACATCAATGCCCTGGCTCTGGCCGAGGTGCAGCGCGTGACCAACACCGGTTTCGGTGCTACGGTACATGGATTCAGCACAGACGACTTCAAGTACGACAACCTGCAGGGTGGTGCCGTAGTGAAGTGGGGCGACAACACCTCTTACTTCAACAACCCGAGCTTGGCTTCATTCATGGCTCGTTTCAACTACTCTTACGCTGACAAGTATATCTTTACAGTCAACGCACGTACTGACGGTTCATCCAAGGTGGGTGCCAACAACAAGTGGGCCTTCTTCCCCTCTGCTTCTTTGGCATGGGTGCTGACTGAAGAGGGATTCATGAAGGATATCGAATGGATCAGCAACCTGAAGCTGCGTGCCGGTTACGGTCTGGCCGGTAATCAGGATGCCATCAGCTCTTACAACTCTATGTCACTGATGAGCCCCAACGGTACAACCACCGTCAACGGTGTGCCTGTGGTAACGATGGGTGTTACACGCAACTACAACCCCGACCTGAAGTGGGAGGTGAAGAAGACCTTCGACATTGGTGTGGACTTCGGTGTACTGGACGATCGCTACACGCTGACGCTCGATTACTACAACTCCAAGACTACCGACCTGCTCTACTACTACGACGTGAAGGTGCCTCCCTTTGCATACCCGACACTGCTGGCCAACCTGGGTGCCATGCGCAACAGCGGTATCGAAGTGGCTGTAGGACTCACTCCGCTGAAGACCAAGGATATGGAACTGACCATCAATGCCAACATGGCCTATCAGAAGAACAAACTGCTCTCGCTGAACGGTACCTACATGGGTCAGCCGATGACGGCGAAGGAGTACATGAACCTTGGTGGTATGGGCGGTGCCGGCTTCATCGGCGGTTATAACCAGATTATCTACCAGATGGTGGGTCAGCCTGTGGGTGTATTCTATCTGCCTAAGTGCGATGGCCTCGTGGACAACGGTTTCGGTGACTACAGCTACCACATCCAGGATATCGACGGTGTGGAAGGTGTGGATCTGGCCGACGGTAAGGACCGCTACATTGCCGGTCAGGCTATGCCTAAGATCCTGATGGGTGCCAACGTCAACTTCCGCTACAAGCAGTTCGACATCCAGGTGCAGATGAACGGTGCCTTCGGTCACAAGATCTACAACGGTACTTCACTCTCTTACATGAATATGAACCAGTTTCCCACTTACAATGTGATGAAGGGTGCTCCTGAGAAGAACATCAAGGACCAGACCGTAACCGACTACTGGTTGGAGAAGGGTGACTACCTCCACTTCGACTACGTGACGCTGGGATGGAATCTCGACACCAAGAACATCAAGGGTATCAACTCACTGCGCGTAACCTTCTCGGTCAACAATCTGGCCACCATCACCGGTTACTCAGGCCTCTCTCCGATGATCAACAGCACTACCGTAGGCGGCAACCTCGGTATCGACGACAAGCAGTTCTACCCGCTCTCTCGCACCTATTCACTGGGACTTAGTGTTAACTTCTAAAACCTACACAACGATATGAAACGTAATTTATTCTATAGCTTGCTGATTGCATCAGCAGCATCCATGGGTCTCTCTTCGTGCGACAGCTTCTTGGATGAGAAACCCAAAGACCAAATCACTGAAACGCAGGCGTATCAGAATTCCACCCTGCTGTATCTCAATACCGTGGCTTCGCTCTACACTCAGGTGGGTGCCAACAGTGGCGGTAATGGACTTCAGGGCTGCGACCGCGGTATCTATGACCTGAACACCTTTACAACCGATGAGGCCATGCTGCCTACCCGTGGTGGTGACTGGTATGACGGCGGTCTGTGGCAGAACCTCTTCCTCCACAACTGGGGTACGAAGAATGACCTGGTTAAGGGCTCTTGGGACTACCTCTACCGTGTGATTGCTCAGGCCAACTCTTCTATCGACAAACTGAATGAGATTGCTGAGGCCGACCCCGAAAACCTCAATGTACCCAAGTACATCTCTGAGGTGCGTGCTTTCCGTGCCATGTACTACTACTATCTGGTGGATATGTTTGCCAGTGTTCCCTTGGTAACCTCTTCCAAGACCGCTATGGAGGATGTGGTGCAGTCAAGCCGCTCAGAAGTGTTCAACTTCACTGTGAAGGAGCTGCAGGAGTCTGTGGGTGACCTGAGCGATGCTCACAGCAACCTGACGGGTGAATACTACGGCCGTATCACCAAGCCGGTGGCTTACTTCCTGCTCGCCAAACTGGCACTCAACAGCGAGGTCTATACCGATGACAACTGGACCGACGGCAACCGTCCCAACGGCAAGAATATCACGTTTGACGTGGATGGCCAGCAGATGAACGCTTGGGAGGCTACTATCGCCTACTGCGACAAGATCAAGGCGCTGGGCTATACTTTGGAGAAGAACTTCCAGGCCAACTTCTCAACTAAGAACGAATCCTCTGTAGAGAACATCTTCACCATCCCGATGGATGCCAACCTCTACAAGTCGGAGTTCTACTACCTCATCCGCTCTCGTCACTACAACCACGCCGCTGCCTATGGACAGGGTGGTTGGAACGGTGCTTCTGCTACCAAGGAGGCTATCGAAGCTTTCGGTTACGGTACCACTAAGGTTGACCCCCGCTTCGAGTGGACCTACTATGCCGGTAAGGTGGAAGGCCCCAACGGTGTCATCAAACTGGACGATGGTACAGAACTGGAGTATCTGCCTGCTGAAATTACACTTGACCTCTCCGGAAAACCTGCCGAGAAGACAGCCGGTGCCCGCATGAAGAAGTATGAACTGGATGCTTCCGCCACCAACGACGGTAAGAACCAGAGCAACGATATCGTACTCTTCCGCTATGCTGACGTGCTGCTGATGAAGAGTGAGGCCAAGGTGCGCAACGGTGAAAACGGTAATGCCGAGCTCAACGAGGTACGTGCACGCTGCGGTGCCTCTCAGGATTTGGATGCTACGTTGGACAATCTGCTTGATGAGCGTATGCGCGAGTTTGCTTGGGAAGGTCTGCGTCGTCAGGACCTGGTACGTTTCGGCAAATATACCCGTGCCTATAATGACCGTCCGCAGCTGCCCAATGAGAGCAACGGATACACTACCGTGTTCCCCATCCACGAGGATGTGCTGAGCCTGAACAGCAAGCTGAGCCAGAACCCGGGTTATTAATCACTCTTTATTCACAACGATTCAGATTTTATTCAGAATACATTAAAAAGACAGTTTTATGAAGAAATATTTCTTTAACATAGCAGCTCTCTTGATGCTGATGCTGGCTGGTGCCGGTTGTGAAGAGGGCAATGACAGCTGGCGTGTAATTGAGGTGGTCGAGCCGGGCACCTACATTGCAGGTGACGCTACAATCTATAGTGCGGTGGCCAGTTCGGCTCAGCTGAAGACAGCTGACCTGGACGGTGCTCCCGAGGGTACTCAGGTTTATGGCATCTACACTTGGCTGAAGGCCAGCGGTTCGTTCTGCATCCTGCAGGTCGATAAGGAGGGCAACGAGACCCGTCTGGGCAAGGGTGGCTCTGTAAGCGGAGCTTCTGCCGGTGAAACCTATGAACTGAGCGCAGGTGCTGATGAGTTCAAGGTAAGTGAAGATGGTGTTTACTGCCTGCTCTACAATAAGGATGACAACCAGCTGACCATTACGCCCGTCCAGATGGGTGTGATTGGTGACGGTACCGCTGGCGGTTGGGATGATGAAGTGAATATCGTTTC
>CAMGIP010000066.1 GCA_946056155.1 uncultured Mediterranea sp.
ATGGACTGGGATTCCGCTATGAGTTTCCGCTGCAGAAGAACCTCAACTACTTTGTGATTAAGGAGGAGCGGACGCAGTTTGCCATGGCGGGTGACCATACCGCTTTCTGGATTCCGGGCGACTATGATACGCAGGAGTATGACTATACCGAGTCGAAACTGTCGGAGATTCGTGGATTGATGGAGGGGGCCATCACGGACAATGCTTCTCAGACGCAGTTCTCGCCCACAGGGGTGCAGACCTCGTTGCAGATGAAGACGGCTGACGGACTCTATATCAACCTGCATGAGGCGGCTCTGAAGGACTACTCGTGCATGCACCTCAACTTGGATGACAAGAACCTGATTTTTGAGTCGTGGCTCACTCCGGATGCGTTGGGGGACAAGGGCTATATGCAGTCGCCCTGCAAGAGCCCGTGGCGTACCGTCATCGTGAGCGATGATGCACGCGACATCCTGGCTTCTCGCATCACGCTCAACCTCAATGATCCTTGTGCCTTTGAGGATACCTCGTGGATCAAACCGGTGAAGTATGTGGGTGTATGGTGGGAGATGATTGCCGGCAAGAGCACCTGGGCCTATACGGATGAGCTGCCTTCGGTGAAGCTGGGGGAGACGGACTACAGCAAGATGAAGCCTAACGGACGTCACGGTGCGAACAACGAAAATGTGAAGAGATACATCGACTTTGCGGCTGCCCATGGCATGGACCAGGTGCTGGTGGAGGGATGGAACGAAGGCTGGGAGGACTGGTTCGGCATGTCCAAGGATTATGTCTTCGACTTCGTGACTCCCTATCCCGACTTTGACGTGAAGATGCTCAACAGCTATGCCAAGAGCAAAGGGGTGCGCCTGATGATGCACCACGAGACTTCGGGCTCGGCTCGAAACTACGAACGCCATCTGGACAAGGCCTACCAGTTTATGGTGGACAATGGCTATAATGCGGTGAAGAGCGGCTATGTGGGCAACATCATTCCGCGCGGTGAACATCACTATGGGCAGTGGATGAACAACCACTACCTCTATGCAATAACCAAGGCGGCTGAATATAAGATCTGTGTGAACGGACATGAGGCGGTACGTCCTACAGGACTCTGCCGCACCTATCCGAACATGCTGGGCAATGAGTCGGCTCGCGGTACGGAGTATGAGGCGTTTGGTGGCAGCAAGCCGTTCCACACCACGTTGCTCCCCTTCAACCGACTGATTGGCGGACCGATGGACTATACACCGGGTATCTTTGACATTGAACTGAACTTTATGGGCGACCTGCCCCACGGACGGGTACAGACCACGCTCTGTAAGCAGATGGCGCTCTATGTGACGCTCTATAGCCCGCTGCAGATGGCGGCTGACCTGGTGGAGAACTATGAGAAGCATCTCGATGCCTTCCAGTTTATCGAGGATGTGGCGGTGGACTGGGAACAGAGCAAATATATCGAGGCTGAACCGGGTGACTATATCACCATTGCCCGTCAGGCCAAGGGTACGGACAACTGGTTTGTGGGGGGCATTACGGACGAAAATGCACGCACGGCCAACTTTACGCTGGATTTCCTCCAACCGGGCAAACTCTATGTGGCTACACTCTATGCCGATGCCAAGGATGCGGACTATCAGACCAATCCTACCGCCTACCAGATCAGAAAGGGACTGGTGACGAGCAAGACGAAGATGAGTGTGCGCGAGGCTCGAAGCGGTGGATTTGCGCTGAGTCTGATCGAGGCTACCGATGCAGACAAGAAGAGCCTGAAACGGTTTAAGTAATTGACGAAGAAATTGTAAATCGTGAATCATAAATGTTCCTAAGCAAAGATTAGGATCAAAATTATGCTGATTGCATGGACTTTGTATGAAGTCCATGTGATGGCATGATTTTGGAGGTAAAAAGGGTTTTCAATAGAGATTAGCTTGAGGCCTCGCTGACAAGGGATTGCCGGTGAGGCTTTTTTTTTATCCAAAAAAAGGGGAAAAAGGGAGTGGGGGAAAGGAAAAAAGTAGTAATTTTGCACCTCGTAAAAAATATTGTCTCATTAACCTGTTACTATCTATATGGGAGGCTTTTTTGGCACAGTAGCCCAAAGGGCGTGCATCACCGACCTGTTTTACGGTACGGATTATAACTCACATCTCGGCACCAAGCGTGGGGGCTTGGCCACCTACGACAGCGAGAAGGGGGTCTTCTCTCGCGCTATTCATAACTTGGAAAGTTCCTACTTCCGCACCAAATTTGAGGGGGAACTGGATAGCTTCACCGGTAATGCCGGAATTGGTATCATCAGTGATACGGACCCTCAACCGATTGTTCTGAATTCTCACTTGGGACGCTTTGCGCTGGTCACCGTGGCCAAAATCGTCAATATGGAGGAGATTGAACGGGAGCTCCTGGATAAGAACATGCACTTTGCGGAGCTGAGCTCGGGCAAGACGAACCAGACGGAGCTGATTGCGCTGCTGATTATCCAGGGCAAGGATTTTGTGGATGGCATCGAGAATGTGTTCCGCCACATCAAGGGCTCTTGCTCGATGTTGCTGCTGACGGAGGATGGAATCATTGCGGCACGAGACCAGTGGGGACGTACACCGATTGTGGTGGGACATAAGGAGGGGGCCTATGCGGTGACATCGGAGTCGAGCAGCTTCCCGAACTTGGATTATGAGGTGGAGCGTTACCTGGGGCCGGGAGAGATCGTGCGCCTCAGGGCTGAGGGGGTGGAGCAGATGCGCCAACCGAATGAGGAGATGCAGATCTGTTCGTTCCTCTGGGTCTATTACGGATTTCCTACCTCCTGCTATGAGGGGAAGAACGTGGAGGAGGTGCGCTTCAACTCGGGATTAATCATGGGACAGAAGGATGAATCGGAGGTGGATTGTGCCTGCGGTATCCCTGACTCAGGCGTGGGCATGGCGCTGGGATATGCGGAGGGTAAGGGGGTTCCCTACCACCGGGCTATCTCGAAATATACACCGACCTGGCCCCGCAGCTTCACTCCGAGCAAACAGGAGATGCGTGACCTGGTGGCAAAGATGAAGCTGATCCCTAACCGGGCTATGCTGCAGGGCAAAAGGGTGCTCTTCTGTGACGACTCCATCGTGAGGGGTACGCAGCTGAGGGACAACGTGAAGGTGCTCTTCGACTATGGGGCGAAGGAGGTGCATATCCGCATCGCTTGTCCACCGCTGATCTATGGTTGTCCCTTCATCGGATTCACCTCTTCCAAGAGTGACCTGGAGCTGATCACTCGCCGCATCATCAAGGAGCTGGAGGGGGATGAGAACAAGAATCTGGAGAGGTATGCTACGACTGACTCACCGGAGTACAAGCGGATGGTGGAGATTATCCGGCAGCGATTCGGACTGACTTCGCTCAAGTTTAATACGCTGGAGACCTTGGTGGAGGCTATCGGACTGCCCAAGTGCAAAGTATGTACGCACTGCTTTGACGGCAGCAGCCATTTCTGATAAGGTAAATTCCTCCCGGAACAATGAAATAGGACCCGGAACAGCACGAAACTGTTCCGGGTTTTTTATTTTCAAACGAAAAAATATGCTTCATGGGGCGAAATAATTCTTTTTATTCCGTTTTTTTTGTAGCTTTGCGCCCTTAAAAGGTGGAGTGTGGTCAGGAAGCTCCTTCCCGGCCAGATGAAATGCCGCTGAAACGTGAAGTAACAACAAAAAACAGTATAGACAGATGGGTAAAAATTTTACTGAATATCAGAAGTTTGACCTCTCAGCAATCAACAAGGAAGTGTTGAAGCAATGGGACGAGAACGATGTCTTCGCCAAGAGTATGACCGAGCGCGAAGGCTCTCCCTCGTTTGTGTTTTATGAAGGGCCTCCCTCGGCCAATGGTATGCCTGGAATCCATCACGTGATGGCACGTACCATCAAGGATATCTTCTGCCGCTACAAGACCATGAAGGGATTCCTGGTGAAGCGTAAGGCGGGATGGGATACACACGGACTGCCGGTGGAACTGGGCGTGGAGAATGCGCTGGGGATCACCAAAAAGGATATCGGCAAGAAGATTTCGGTCGATGAGTATAACGCTACCTGCCGCAAGGAGGTGATGAAATATACCAAGGAGTGGACGGACCTGACGCACCGCATGGGCTACTGGGTGGATTTGGATGACCCCTACATCACGTACGACAACCGCTACATCGAGACGCTCTGGTGGATGCTCAAGCAGCTCTACAACAAGGGACTGCTCTACAAGGGTTATACCATTCAGCCTTACTCTCCGGGTGCAGGTACGGGTCTGTCGAGCCATGAGCTGAACCAGCCGGGCTGTTACCGCGATGTGAAGGATACCACGGTGACGGCTATCTTCCGCATGGTGGATGCCAAACCGGAGATGATGGAGTGGGGTAAGCCGGCCTTCATCGCCTGGACCACCACGCCTTGGACCCTGCCTTCGAATACCGCACTCTGCGTGGGACCGAACATTGACTATGTGGCCGTGCAGACTTTCAATCCTTACAATGGCGAGAAGCTGACCGTGGTGATGGCGGAGGCGCGTCTGGCGGCTTACCTCAAGGGCAAGCAGTATGAGACGCTGGCTGAGATGGAGGCACTGGATATTGATAAGGTGAACGGCAAGGAGCTGCCTTACCGCATCGTGGGCCGATACAAGGGTTCGGACCTCGTGGGTATGCGCTATGAGCAGCTGATGCCGTGGGTGAAGCCTTGCGAGAAGGTGGATGACCTGGCTGCACCTTTTGTGCTGAAGTATGCCGAGGAGCATCCGGAGAAGTTGTTTGTCTGCGGACAGGATAAGTTTGTGGAGCTGGCCGAAAAGGCGTTCCGCGTCATCCCGGGCGACTATGTCACTACAGAGGATGGTACGGGTATCGTGCACATCGCGCCTACCTTCGGTGCGGATGACGCCAAGGTGGCCAAGGCGGCTGAGGTGCCTTCGCTCTTCATGATCAACAAGCTGGCCGAGACGCGCCCGATGGTGGATATGACCGGTAAGTACTACCTGATGGAGGAGTGCGATGAGGCCTTCGTGAAGGCTTGTGTCGATGCTGACTGCTATAAGGCTCATGAGGGGGCCTTCGTGAAGAATGCCTATGCTCCCGAATTCAATGTGAACGGTAAGTATGACGCGGAGGCGGCTGCCAAGGCGGATGACCTCAACGTGTTGCTCTGCATCGAAATGAAGGGGGCGAGCCAGGCTTTCAAGATCGAGAAGCACGTGCACAACTATCCCCACTGCTGGCGTACCGACAAACCGGTGCTCTACTATCCGCTGGATTCTTGGTTTATCCGCTCCACGGCTTGCCGCGAACGGATGATTGAACTGAACAAGACCATCAACTGGAAACCGAAATCGACCGGTACGGGACGCTTTGGCATGTGGCTGGAGAACCTCAATGACTGGAACCTCTCTCGCTCGCGCTACTGGGGCACTCCGCTGCCTATCTGGCGCAACCGTGATACGCGCGAGGAGATCTGCATCGGTTCGGTGGAGGAGCTCTACAACGAGATTGAGAAGGCTGTAGCTGCCGGCTTCATGAAGAGCAACCCTTATAAGGAGAAGGGATTCGTGCCGGGGGTAATGGCGAAGGAGAATTACGAGAAGATTGACCTGCACCGTCCTTATGTGGATGATATCGTGCTGGTGAGCCCCTCGGGTCAGCCGATGAAGCGCGAGACGGACCTCATCGATGTCTGGTTTGACAGCGGGGCTATGCCCTATGCGCAGATCCACTATCCGTTTGAACATAAGGAGGAGCTGGACAACGGGTCCTGCTATCCGGCTGACTTCATTGCGGAGGGTGTCGATCAGACGCGCGGCTGGTTCTTTACGCTGCATGCACTGGGTACCATGATCTTTGACTCGGTGGCCTACAAGGCGGTGGTCTCTAACGGACTGGTGCTGGCTAAGGATGGACAGAAGATGTCGAAACGTCTGGGTAATGCGGTGGATCCCTTTGCGGCCATCGAGAAGTATGGCTCTGACCCGCTGCGCTGGTACATGATTACCAATGCTTCGCCCTGGGATAACCTGAAGTTTGACGTGGAGGGCGTGGAAGAGGTGCGCCGAAAGTTCTTCGGCACGCTCTATAATACCTATTCGTTCTTCGCGCTCTATGCGAACGTGGATGGATTTACTTATGCCGAGGAGGATGTGCCGATGGCGGAACGCCCGGAGGTGGACCGCTGGATCCTCTCGGAACTGAATACGCTCATCCAGCGTGTGGATGAGTGCTATAACGACTATGAACCGACCAAGGCGGGACGACTGATCCAGGACTTCGTCAACGATAACCTCTCCAACTGGTTCGTGCGACTCAACCGCAAACGCTTCTGGGGCGGTGGCATGACGCAGGATAAGTTGTCGGCCTACCAGACGCTCTACCGCTGCCTGGAGACGGTGGCCAAGCTGATGGCTCCGGTGGCTCCCTTCTATGCGGATATGCTCTATATGGATCTGGTGAAGGTGACGGGACGCGATAGCGTGGTGTCTGTCCACTTGGCTGACTTCCCCCGTTGCGAGGAGGAGTGCATTGACCATGAGCAGGAGGCTCGGATGGAGATGGCGCAGCAGGTGACTTCGATGGTGCTGGCACTCAGACGCAAGGCGAACCTGAAGGTGCGCCAGCCGCTGCAGTGTATCATGGTGCCGGTGGCTGATGAGGAGCAACGGGCGCACATCGAGGCGGTGAAGGAGCTGATCATGAACGAGGTGAACGTCAAGGAGGTGCGCTTTGTGGAGGGTACTTCGGGTATCCTGGTGAAGAAGGTGAAGTGCAACTTCAAGAAGATGGGTGCGAAGTTTGGCAAGCAGATGAAGGCGGTGGCTGCTGCGGTGGCTGCACTGTCGCAGGAGGCGATTGCGCAACTGGAACGCGATGGAGCGCTGGTGCTGGCTATCGATGGAGCGCCCGTGGTGGAGGCGGCTGACGTGGAGATCTTCAGCGAGGATATCCCGGGATGGCTCGTGGCCAACGAGGGCAAGCTGACCGTGGCACTGGAGGTGACGCTCACCGAGGAGCTGATTCAGGAGGGCGTGGCCCGCGAACTGGTGAACCGTATCCAGAACCTGCGCAAGGAGAGCGGACTGGAGATTGTGGATAAGATCGATATCGTGCTCTCGGCTCACGAACAGGTGAACGGGGCGGTGGAGAGGTACCGTGACTATATCTGTAAGCAGGTGCTGGGACGCTCGCTCGTGCTGGCGGATAAGGTGGAGGAGGGTGTGCCCTTGGATATGGGTGACTATGCCTTGACCATCGCTATCCGTAAGGTGGAAGAATAGGGTAAATGATGAATGATGAGTGATGAATGATAAATGATGTATGATAACAAACCTCATAATTAATCTATTACGTTATGGCTGAAAAGACAAGATACTCTGATGCTGAACTGGAGGAGTTCAGACAGATCATTATGGAGAAACTGGAACTGGCACAGCGTGACTACGACTTGTTGAAGAATAGCTTGACCGGTGCGGATGGCAATGATGTGGATGACACATCGCCTACCTACAAGGTGCTGGAAGAGGGGGCTAACACCCTCTCCAAGGAGGAGACCACGCGATTGGCTCAGCGTCAGCTGAAGTTCATCCAGGGACTGCGTGCTGCCTTGGTGCGCATTGAGAACAAGACGTACGGCATCTGCCGCGAAACGGGTAAGCTCATTCCGGCCGAACGGCTTCGTGCAGTGCCTCACGCTACCCTCAGCATTGAGGCTAAACAAAGCGGTAAGAAGTGAGCATGGGTAACTTCTTTACTAAAGGACGTATCGCGCTGATCACCATCTTCACGGTGCTCTTCATCGACCAGTTCATCAAAATATGGGTCAAGACCCACATGTACTGGCACGAGAGCTATCGGGTGACGGACTGGTTCTACATCTTGTTTACCGAAAACAACGGTATGGCTTTCGGTATGGAGCTGTTTGGCAAACTGTTTCTCACCTCGTTCCGCATCGTGGCGGTGGCGGTCATCGCGTGGTACCTCTATCGCTTTGTGAAGCACGGCCTGAAGACCGGATTTATCGTCTGTGTCTCCCTCATCCTGACGGGTGCTTTGGGGAACATCATCGACAGTGTATGCTATGGGGTGCTCTTCAGCGAGAGTACCATGAGCATGCGTGCGACCTTCCTGCCGGAGGGTGGGGGCTATGCGCCCTGGCTCTATGGTAAGGTGGTGGATATGTTCTACTTCCCCATCATTGAGGCTAACTGGCCCCAATGGATGCCCTTTGTAGGGGGTGAGCACTTTATCTTCTTCAGCCCAATCTTCAACTTTGCGGATGCGGCCATCAGCTGTGGCATCATTGCCCTGCTGCTCTTCTACAGCAAGTATCTGAACGACTCTTATCAACTGATCAAGAAGAAATGAACAGAAAGGCTTTATGCTTGTGGGCTCTCGTGGCGTTGCTCTCTTCCTGCGAAGTG
Source organism: uncultured Mediterranea sp. (assembly GCA_946056155.1). Taxonomy (GTDB): domain Bacteria; phylum Bacteroidota; class Bacteroidia; order Bacteroidales; family Bacteroidaceae; genus Bacteroides. The sequence continues at coordinate 8,416 of CAMGIP010000066.1, forward strand.
GAACGTCCGAGCTATGTGCTGGCGGAGGAGCGCATGGAGGAGGTGCTGCACGACTACCATCTGGCTAAAGCGATGGCGGATGAGTTGCCGTATGACCAGTCGTACCGGAAGGTGCTCTACCAAAAGGGGGTATTCGAGAAGCATGGCATCTCGGAGGCGCAGTTTGACTCGTCACTGGTCTGGTACACGCGGCATACCCAGCTGTTGGCTTCCATCTATGAACGGGTGAACCTGGAACTAAAGCGGGAACGGGAGGCTGTGAATGACCTGATTGCTCTGCGTGACGGCCGACCTGCGGAGCTGCTCTCTGGGGATAGTGTGGTGGTCTGGGGCTTGCAGAAGCCGCAGCTGCTCACGGGGATGCCTTGGGGCTGTAAGCTGACCTTTGAGGTGACCGCGGACTCTACCTTCCATCTGCGCGACAGCATTACCTTCCATCTGCGTTACCGCTACCTGCCCCAACGGCCTGATTCGTTGAGCCAGGCGGTGATGGCGCTCTCGATGAAGTTCAAGAATGACTCCATCCTCTATCGTGAGGTGCGACTGACGGCTGATACAGTGGCTGACCTCTCTCTGGGATTGCAGTCGGATACGCTGGGTGAAATCCAGAAGGTGCACGGCTTTGTCTATCTGCCCTTCCGCAAAGACAGCGTGCGGCTGCGTATCGAACGGGTGGATGTGATGCGCACCTATGCCAAGGATAGTGTCAAGGTGCCTGATCCTGCTGTGGAGCAGCAGGAGGGTGCAGACATGAAGCAGGGGGGTGCCGACAAACAGGGGGGTGCCGACAAGAAAGAGGGGAGTGCCGACAAGCAGAGGGGAATTGTGGACAGGAAGCGGGCAATCATGGATAGGCAGAAGATGCCTGAGCCTGCTGCGGAGCTGCAAATGTCGGAGGCGGAGGGGGAGAAGGATGCTCCACAGCCTAAACATCCTCGGATGAGGGTGAGAAGACCGGAGCAGGTGAAGTTGCAACCGCGGAAGCTGGAGCCTGAGCAATGAAGCGGGTAGCTGCACATTATCTCTATATCGTGGGACACGGCTACCTGAAGCAGTGGGTGGTAGAGCTTCAAGAGGGTAGGGTGGTTGGTCTCGTTCCGCTCTCGGGTGAGGTGGAAGACACGCTCTGGATGCCTGGATTGATTGCGCTCTGCCCTGAGGAGCTGGTTGCTGATGCGGCTTGTGCTGCTCAGAAGCTGCTGGATTCGGGGTTCAGTAAACCCTCTGTAGTATCGGATGCTCTTGCGGATGAGCTGCTCCCGCTTTGCCGAGGAAGGAGGGCACTCTACTTCCCTCGCTTCAATTTTGAGGAGTGGAGGCCTGTCGGCGAAACTCAGCACATGCAATGGCTGTAGCCACAGCTTCATTCAGCGATTCATAGGAGGAGTGGAAGCCTGTCTGCGAAACTCAGCACATACAATGGCTGTAGCCACAGCTACATTCAGCGATTCACTGGTGGCTCTGTCGGCCGGATAGTTGGGAATGAACAGCTTTTGGTTGACCAGTAGGCGCACCTCTTCGCTGATGCCGTTGCCCTCATTGCCCATGATGATGAGGCCGTGGGGGGTGAGCGGCTGGGCGTAGATATTGTCTCCGTCAAGCAGGGTAGCATAGATGGGCACGTCAGAGAGGGAGTGAATCAGGGGCGGCAAGGGGGTGTAGTGGATATGTACACGGGCCAGTGCGCCCATGGTGGCCTGTACGCACTTGGGACTGAACGCATCAACGGTGCCAGGGGAGCAGAAGAGGTCGGTGATGCCGAACCAGTCGGCTATGCGGATGATGGTGCCGAGGTTGCCCGGGTCCTGTATGCCGTCCAAGGCGAGGCAGAGCCGCTGGCGGGGAGCATCAAAAGCCGGTTCCTCTTCCGGCAGTTCAAAGAGTCCGAGCACCTGCTGGGGAGTCTTGAGCAGACTGACCCGTTTCAACTCTTCATCAGTCACGGTAATCTGTTCGGTCTGTGCAGGTAACTTGGGGGCACGCTTCATCCACTCTTCGGTGGCCACGACAAGGCGGCAAGGGAAGGTACCTAATAAGTCTTCCATCAGTTTGGGGCCTTCAGCCAGAAACAGCCTCTCTTCCTTACGGAACTTCTTCAGTTCCAGCGACTGTACATACTTTATCTTGTTCTTGCTTATCATTGTTGTTTCTTTTTCTTTTTCCGTTCCTTTCTCTTTTTTCCCTTCTTTTCCTTTCCTCCCTTCTTTTTTCCTCTTCCCCTTTCATCGTCTGCAAAGTTAGGCAAAATCTGCAAGATTCTGCACCGGCAGGATAAAGAAAGAGATTTTTTCTGTAGAGGAACCCTTCGATATTCCCCTCAGATGAGCAAACTTTGTTTTCATTCATTGCTATAGGGACTTTTCTATGGTTCAAAAAGAGGGTGTGGATGAAAAAAACGGGCCGTTTGGTTTGTTATGCGAGTAACTTCCATTACTTTTGCATCTGATATCGCTTTTGCATTGCAAAACCCATCTTAGAATGAATTGTAAGACCGATTTGGAACGAACGACTGTTATATACTGGCATCGCCTCCTCCACTCAGCCCTGTGCTGCGCCTTGTCTGCGCTTCTGGCAGTGGTTGTCCTCTCCTCATGCTCTACCACGAAGTATGTGCCGGAGGGAGAGTATCTCTTGGATGCGGTACGTCTGGAGGTGGACAACAAGGAGGTGAAGCCTTCGATGCTTTCGCCCTATCTGAGGCAGACACCCAATGCGAAGTGGTTCAGCCTGATGAAGATGCAGCTTTTTGTCTATGGATGGTCGGGAAGGGACTCAACGAAATGGGTCAACCGTGTGCTGAGGAGATTGGGTGATGCACCGGTTATCTACAGTGCGGAGGAGACTGAACGTACCTGCCGGGAGATTACGAAGGTGGTGCAGAACATGGGCTATATGGGGGTCGATGTGGAGTCGGAACGCACGGTGTCGAAGCGGAAGATGAAGCTGACCTATCGCGTGAAGACGGGAAGGCCCTATATCATCAAGTCACTCCAACGGGATATCCAGGATGAGGCGATAGGAGCGCTCCTGGAGCATGACTCACTCTCCCTGCTCCATGAGGGGATGAACTTTGACATCAACCAGCTGGATGCAGAGCGGCAACGCATCGTCAATCTGCTGAGGGACAAGGGGTACTACCGCTTCAACAAGGATTATATCCACTATACGGCCGATACGGTGCGCAACAGCTTTGCAGCGGACCTGACGCTCCACCTCAACCGGTACCGGGCACGCAGTGGGGACTCCCTCACGCTGCATCCGGTCTATACCATCGGCAAGGTGAATTTCATCACCGACTACGATGTGCTGGAGTCTTCCGCTTTGAGCAGCATCGAGGTGAATGACTCGCTCCACTACCGCGGATACCCCATCTACTATAAGAACAAGCTCTACCTGCGGCCCAAGGTGCTGGTCAACAACTCCTCTTTGGAGCCGGGCGCACTCTTCAGTGAACAGGCGCTGCAGCGAACCTACTCCAATTTCAACCGTCTGCAGGCGTTGAGATATACCAATGTCCGCTTCTTTGAGGTGCAGCAGAGGGACAGCATGAAACTGAATACTTATGTACTGCTCACTCCGGGAAAGCACCAGTCGGTCTCTTTTGAACTTGAGGGTACCAACTCTGCCGGTGACCTGGGGGCGGCTGCTTCGGTGTCGTTCCAGCACCGCAACCTTTTCCATGGCTCGGAGACCTTCCTGCTGAAGCTGCGCGGGGCATACGAGGCGGTGTCGGGGCTGCAGAAGGTGCAGCGAAACCAGAACTACCAGGAGTTGGGGGCTGAGGCGTCCATCAACTTCCCCCGCTTCATGTTTCCTTTCCTGACGGCAGACTTCAAAAGGCGCATACGGGCCACTTCGGAGTTCTCCATGCAGTACAACTACCAGATGCGGCCGGAGTTCACCCGCATCATCGCTTCTGCAGGGTGGAGCTACAAGTGGGGCTTGCAGAACCAGCGGGTGCAGCACAAGATTGATGTGCTGGATATCAACTACCTCTATATGCCTTGGATTGATGCGGACTTTGAAAACAAGTACCTGAATCAGGACCAAAGCTATATCTTGAAGTATAACTATGACGACCGACTGATTGTGCGTATGGGCTACAGCTTTACTTACCACAGCAACGGTGGGGTGTTTCAGAACAACTCCCTGACGGGCAACTCGTATGCCGTGCGCCTGAATCTGGAGTCTGCGGGTAACCTCCTCTATGCTCTGGCTCGGACTATGGGACTGCACAAGACGAGCGAGGGGGAATATACCTTGCTCAATATCCCCTTTGCGCAGTATCTGAAGGCTGACTTTGATTGGACCAAGAATGTGCAGATAGACCATCGGAATGCAGTGATTTTCCACTTCGGTGCGGGGGTAGCGGTGCCTTATGGTAATGCCAAGATGCTTCCCTTCGAAAAGCGATACTTCTCGGGTGGTGCCAACAGTGTGAGAGGATGGTCGGTGCGTGAACTGGGACCGGGCAGTTACCACAGCGAGAACAACAACTTCATGAACCAGACGGGTGATATCAAGCTGGATGCCAATGTGGAGTATCGGACGCGCCTCTTCTGGAAGTTCCGCGGTGCGGCCTTTGTGGATGCCGGTAATATCTGGACCTTACGTGAATACAAGGACCAGCCGGACGGTCAGTTTGACTTCCACAAGTTCTACAAGCAGTTGGCAGTGGCCTATGGAGTGGGTCTGCGTATGGATCTGGATTTCTTTATCGTTCGTTTGGATTGGGGCTGGAAGGCAGTGAATCCCAATCATACAGCGCGGTACCGCTATCCCATCCTTCACCCCCGTCTCCATGACTCTACCCTCCATTTTGCCGTGGGTTATCCCTTCTGATTCTTTTCTCTCTTCCTCGATTTCCCCCTTTCGCTTTCCCTCTCTTGCTCTCTTTCCTTCACCCCTCTTCCTCGATTTACCTCTCTTGCTCTTTTTCCTTCACCCCTCTTCCTCTTTCTCTTTCCCTCTTGTTTCTCCTCCTCTTCCTCGATTTAACCCTTTCGCTTTTCCTCTCTTCTTCTTGTTCCCCCTCTTCTTCTTTCTCTTTCCCTCTTTCCTTCACCCCTCTTCTTCTTTCTCTTTCCCTCTTTTTTCCTTCTTCTCTTCCTTCATTCTCCTGTTCTCGTTCTGTGGAGCTGGTGGGGTTTCCTCCCCGTTTTTTTACTCGTTAAGGAGGGATAGCAAATGCGCGAAGCACAGGGGAGTGACCTCATG
>CAMGIP010000067.1 GCA_946056155.1 uncultured Mediterranea sp.
CCTCCAACTGAGCCGACTGCTCCTCCAACTGAGCCGACTGCTCCTCCAACTGAGCCGACTGCTCCTCCAACTGAGCATTTTGCTCAGCTATTCTTTTGTCGCGGTTCATGATGGCGGTATCTCTCGACTCTATGGCCGAGAAATACTCATCCTCCACATTCATGTCCTGACGCAACTGACTGTCGGAGGCAGCCACAAGCAACCGATGAATAATATGCTCCATTTCGGGATCTCCTTTATACATAGAGTCATCAATCCTCAGTACTTGACGGTTATGAATGTCTTTGTTTGTCTGGTCAAAAACACTCAGCACCTCCACAAGGCGGTTGTTGATACGCCCGTGCAGGAGCGGAATCTGGACGATGATACTATCATGGATCAGGCTCTCGACAAACGGGTCGGGTATGCCCTTGGTCACTTCCACACCATCGTAACTATATGACTTGTGATGGACGTACAGCACGGGCTCCTCTATGTCTCCCACCCGGTGTCCCAGAAGATAAACAGTGATCATCGGAATGCCATAGCCGTTGGGATTGTCTTCCTTGAGGATGTTGTCCGGATTGGCATCCTGCGTACCTAGGTATTGCCGGAAACGCAGGGTCTCAGTTTCAAGCCATGTTTTCTGCAACTCAATCAACACGAGTTTCAGCGTTCCATCGTCCTGACGTATCTTCGCTCCGAAGTCGATGCGGAACATCGAAATCTTGTCGCGGCTACCATTGGTGTATTCGTGCTTGCGCACATCCACCTCTGCCACTTCACGCTTGAGAAGGGCCGAAAGCACTGTCTTGGCCACGCGGTTGTCCTCCATCAAGAATTTGAACACTGCGTCATATATCGGATTAGCTACACGTATGATCATGGGCGTAAAATTTTTATTGTTGCAAAGATAGGGCTTTCCTGCTACAATTCCAAGTTTTTTCTCTATCTCAGACTTGTCAGCCCCTTTTTATCCTCTGTGGAGAGTGTGAACGCCAAACGGGGGCTATGAAGCGTCGAGTGAAGTGCAATGAGGTGAGGTAGGAATGAGAGCGTGAACGATGAACGGGGTGAGGGTAGCTTATTCTTGAGAGGAGCAAGAGATAAGCCGTATGTGTTGGGTGTTGGGGCCCACGGCAAAACGGCGGTCCAGGCGCATGCCCACTACCCAGACAATCTCTTCGCCACAACAGAGTACCCATTGACGCTCCTTGAGGTGAATCGGTACCTTGTTGTTGGTCAGATAGCGACTCACGGTCTGTGCCCCTTTCATGCCAAATGGGTAGAAGCGGTCGCCGGAACGATAGAGGCGAAGGGTGAGGGGAGCGGTCAGCTTCTCCTCGTCTAAACAGGCCATTTTCGGGTCACGGGGAATCACGAAATCGGGGGTACGTTCCAGTCTCTCCTCCCGCAGGGTAGGGGGCTGCAACTCCAGCAGCGGCTCTATCAGAAGTAACGTGCGGTCCCTCACCACGCGATGGGTGGCACTGAGAAACTGCTTTCCCGGCTGGGTATAGAGCGACTTCATCACATCACCTATCTGTGCTTCGTTGAATCCTAATGGGGAGAGTATTTCGTGCAACAGCAGCTCCGGTTCGGGCTCCTGCAGCAGTTGTGCTATGCTGAGGGCCGAAGGTGTCTCTGCATTGCAGGTGAGGCGTCTGATTCCCTTCGCTACCTCCTCATGGTAGAGTGTGGCCGCCTGGTCCAGATGGTGGGCCGTTCGTATGAGCGCCTCCCGCACCGAGGGATTGATCTCCTCCATCAGTGGGAGAAGTCGCAGACGAATCTTATTGCGGGTATAGTCGTCGTGCAGGTTGGTGCTGTCTGTCACGAACTCCTCCCCCAACACCTGGAGGTAGTGGAGAATATCGCTACGGCTGATGCAGAGCAAAGGGCGCACCACATGTCCGTTGCGGGGTCGGATGCCACGGAGACCATCGATGCCTGTACCTCGGATGAGGTTCAGCAGGAGTGTCTCCACGCTGTCATCCCGATGGTGAGCCACCGCCACCGCTTGAGCCCCTGTTCGCTCCCTGAGCGACTCAAACCAGTGGTAGCGCAGTTCGCGGGCAACCATCTCTATGGAGAGATGTTGTTCTCGGGCTATCCGTGAAGTGTCGAAATCGGTGCAGTGTAGCGTCACTCCGAGGCGGCTGCAGAGCGAGCGGACAAAAGCCTCGTCACGGTCAGACTCCCCGCCACGCAGGTGGAAATTGCAGTGGGCAGCGATGCAGGGATAGCCCAAAGCCAGCAACAGATGGAGCAGCGCCACCGAGTCGGCTCCGCCGCTCAGCGCTACCAGCACCGGTTGGCCCTCCTCACGGAGTAGCTGTTGCTCCCGCACGAAGCGTTCCACCTCACGGACAATCTCAAGATTCATGATGTTCATATCGTATAGTCAGCCATTATGCGCTGCAAAACTACAAAAAAATGGTCACTCTTTCTGAATTGGCGCAAAAAACTTGCGTTGTTCGCCGAAATCCTCTACTTTTGTCCGACAACATAGAGAAACTACAATGACGATGAATAGAATAGATACCCGTTACCTCTTGGTGCTGGCTGCGATGCTCCTGATGCTCGCCCCCCTGCATGCACAGCGGCGCAACAGCCGCTATTCCGAATATATCCGTCAGTATGCCCCCTTGGCCGTGGAGCAGATGAGACAGTATAAGATTCCTGCCAGCATCACTCTGGCTCAGGGACTTTTGGAGAGCGGGGCCGGATACAGCCAGTTGGCAAGGAAGAGCAACAACCACTTCGGCATCAAGTGCCACAGCAACTGGCGCGGACGGAGGGTATATCACGACGATGATGCCCGTGGTGAATGTTTCCGTGCCTACTCCCATCCGCGCGACTCCTACGAGGATCATTCCCTTTTTCTCCGCTCGGGAGCTCGCTATGCTTTCCTCTTCGATCTGAAGATCACCGACTATCGCTCCTGGGCCCGCGGACTGAAGAGAGCAGGATATGCCACCGATCCCTCTTATGCCAATCGGCTGATTACCATCATCGAGGACTATGGGTTATATCAGTACGATACCCAGGGCTTGGGCAAACGGGCTGCCCATCAGTGGGAGAAGGAGCTGAAGAAGAAACCCTGGTTGGCCAATCCCCACAAAGTATATATAGCCAACGGTATTGCCTATGTCGTGGCCCGCGAGGGCGATGAGTTCCAAATGCTGGGCAAGGAACTGGACATCAGCTGGAAGAAGCTGGTGAAGTACAACGACCTTCATCGCGACTATACGCTTGAAAACGGCGACATCATCTACCTGAAGGAGAAGAACAAGAAGGCCTCTAAGCAGTTCCCCTTCCATGTGGTGCGCGAGGGAGAGTCCATGCACAGCATCTCGCAGAAGTATGGCATCCGGCTTAAGAATCTTTACAAGATGAATCGCAAGGACGGTGACTACATTCCCTTGGTTGGAGACCGGCTTCGCTTGAGATAATTTCCTCCTTTGCTCCGCCGGGGAGCTTAGTCTCTGTTGTTTATTGAATAGTGGTTTGCTTCGTCGATAGGAGTTTGCCCTGAGGAGCAATTCTGTCACTCTGCTGTATCCGGCACGATATGGATAGAACTGCATGAGTGGTTGCCCTCCTGGCAGACCTGGATCTGCACCTGGATACGTTCGCGTAGCTCTTCCACATGGCTGATGATACCCACATGTCTGCCCGCCTTGGCATGAAGCGAGCGCAGTGTCTGTATGGCATGTTGCAGCGGTTCGCCCGAGAGGGTGCCGAATCCTTCGTCGATGAAGAGCGTATCCACCGAGAGTCGGTGTCCGATGTCGCTCAGCGCCAGTGCTAAAGAGAGGGAGACGAGAAAACTTTCACCGCCTGAAAGCGTGCTGGCCGCCCGTGAGGCAAATCCCTGATAGGCATCCTCCAATAGGATGACAAAGGTACCCGGATTCACCTTCAGTGTGTAGCGGTCGGTCAGCGACTTCAGGTAGCTATTGGCCGAATGGATAAGGTTGGCCAGGACGTAGCTTTGGGCTATCTTCCGGAACTTGTTGCCGTTGGCATCGCCAAACAGCATGTTCATGTGGGCCCACTGTTCATAGGCTCCCTTTTTCTCTTCCGCTTCCCTTTGCCACAGCCCAAACTGTTTCAGGTTGGCCTCGTTCTGAGCCTGCTGCTGCAGTAGGGATCCCCGCCTTTCACCGCAACTCTTCAGCTGCTCCTCCGTTTGTTGCAGTCTTTCCTCCAAAAGCAATTGTTGCTCTTCTAAAAACTTTTGTTCCTCAATAAGGTTCTGCTCCTCAAACTGCTGTTGATTAGTGAAGGATTTCTGTTTTTCGAACTGCTTCGACTGCTGAAGGGCATTCTGCTCCTCAATAGATAGATGATTTTGTTTCTCATTTCTTTCGGTGAGGATCTCCGGTCGTCTGCTCCGATGTTCTGTCAGTTGTGCAATCGCTGCCTCACAGAGCGTTTTTTTAGTCAGTAGTAGATTCAGTTGCAGTTCCGTCTCTTCGCTCATTCGACGGATAGTCTCTTCCGGAATAGCGTTGAGTGTCTGGAGTCTTTCCACCGTCAGTTCCGGGTGGGTGGCGAAGAATTCAGTCAGTTGTTTCCGGCATGCAACTACCTCCTCCGCTGCAGCTCGTTGGCGACTCAGGGCAGCAGTCACCTGTCCGTTCAGCTCCTGCAGTTCACGTAGCAGGTGGGGCATTCGTTGAGGTTCCCCAGCCGTTGCCTCCTTCCAGTCCGGCATCAGCTGACACAACCCTTTCAGTCCCTCATCTACATGTTGGCAGACAATCAAAGCTTGCTGCAGGGTGGAAGCTAGAGCATCTCTCTGCTTGATTACCTGAAAGAAGCGGGCAGCCGCCCGGGTCAGTGCATCGGCAAACTCCTTGGGGCAATCGCGCCAATCCTCATTCCTTATGGAGCTATCTCTGCGCATTGAATTACCTTTCCACTTTGAAGTCTCCCTCTGTCTTGAGGCATTGCTTTGCATTGAAAATTCCTCATCGCAAGCACTCCATGGATTGGTCTCCTCCATAGCAAGGATAGCCACTGCTGCCGCTTCCGCCTCTGTGGCTTCGGACTGTTTCTGATGCAGCACAGCCTCTGCCCGTTCGATGATGTTTTGGCATGCAGCAATCTTCTTCTCCGCCTCTTCCGTCAGCAGCCGGCACCTTTCCGCCTCTGTTCGCATGCGGTCCACCTCCTTCCGTAGCAGAGTCACCGACTGCTCTTGTGCCTCTCCTCTACCTATTATTACTTCCATTTCTCCCATAACCGACCGTTTGGTCCGCTCCAGTTCGGCCAAAGTCGTCAGTACATTTCCGTTCCACTCCGTCCCCTCGCAGCCGCGGCAAGCCTCTGAAGCCCGTTGCTCTGCCCGTTCCACTGCGTGGTCCTCTTCCCACGCCTTTCGTTGTCTCGCCACATTCTCTATCTCCAGTTTCAGCTCCGTCTCCCGCTTTGCCTTCTCCTCTGCCAAGCGCTGGTAACTCCTCTCCGCTTCGTGCAAATCCCCCTCCATCTGTAGGAGCCATGCCGAGAGCATCTCCTCCTGTGGCAATGCCGACACAATCTGCTGTTGGCATACCGGGCAGCGGTCGCCCACCCGTAGCCGTTGGCGTATCTGACGGGCAAATTTATCCACCGTATCGCGCTGCTTCTCCACCTGCTCCTTCAGCACCTCCATCCGCGTCTGCGCCTCCATAACCCGAGGCATCAGCTCCGCTATTCCCTTTTGCTTGGACTCTATTTCCTCTCCTTTGCGTTTCAGCTCCTCCGCCACGGCTGTTCGCCGTTCGCTCTCCCGTTGCCATTGCCCGGTCAGTTCGCGAGCCAGGTCAATGCGCGACAGCAGGCGGCTTATCTCCTCCCGTTCCTTTCGGAGCTTGGAAAGCTGTAGCGATGCCAGCCGTTCTTCGGCCCCCTTCAGTTTCTCTTCACTTGCCGATAGCCGTTCGCGGGCAAGGGTCTGCGTCTGGCTTCTCTTTTCCCGTTGCGGCAAGAGGGTCTCAGTCATCTCCGTGCGTTGCTTGGCTATGCCTGCCGTCAGTTCACCCATCCGTTGCCTTGCCTCTTGCAGCCGTTTGAGCTCTCCCGTCAAGGTTTGCGCCTGCTCATAGATGGCCTGATGCCTAGACTTGGCCTCCACTCCCCTGTTGAGTTCCTTCAGCTCCCTCTCCATGGTCTCCCTCTCCATGGTCAGATAGCTCACGCCTCCCAAGAGCCGGACCCATTCGCCCCGCATACCCTCCATCCGACTAGTTTGTGCAGCATACTCCTCTTTCCCCTTCTCCATAGCCTTCAGCACTCCCCTTACATCTATTGTGCTATTCCACTGTTTTACCGTTTCCATCTGGTGGAAGAAAGCTTCACTCCGGGTCATTCCCTCCGCTGATCGGCAAGCCTCCTTCGCTTTTTCCACCCCCTGCATCAGTTCCTTCTCTTGCATTATCCACACCTTTCCCTCCGTCAACTTCTCCTTCTCAGCTGTCAGCTCTACGTAGCGGGTTTCACACCCCTTCAGTTCCTCCTTCAGCGCATTGCCCTCCTCTTCTGAGAGCATCACTACTCCTTCCGTCCGCCGTTTCGCTTCCTGATATTCCCCCTCTTTCCGTCTGGTTATCTCGAAAATCTTCCGCCCGATTCTGGAGTAGTCATCCACCCCCGTAATCTTCTCCAAGATTTCCGCCTTTTCCTCGTCGCGGCTGTTGAGAAATCGGGTAAACTCCCCTTGAGCCAGCAGCGTAGTGCGACAGAACTGATTGAAATCCAATCCAATAGCTGTTTTCATTTCTTCGCTAATCTCCTTATCCTTGGTGAGGCACTTGCCTGTACGGAGATTCTTCAACTGCCACTCCTTGGGTTGCAGATTGCCCGTAGCTCTCTTCCGTGCCCGGCTCACAGACCAGGTGGCGCAGTAGGGAATACCGTTGTTGCCCGTGAAGGAGAGTGAAACAAACGCCTCCCCCGTGTTGCGTCTCATCAGCTGTCGGGGATCGTAGATTTTCACGCTCTTCTCCCCATCGGGTGCCTCCCCCTGCATCTGCGTGCTGTAGAGTCGTGGCGTATCGGCATAGAGTGCTAGGCAGATGGCATCGAGGATGGTAGATTTGCCCGCCCCGGTCTTACCTGTGATGAGGAATACCTCACTACTGCGGAGCGGCTCGGCCTCGAAGTCTATGACAGCATCCTCGATGGATGCCAGGTTATGTATGGTCAGTTTTCGGATAATCATGGATAGTAAGGTAATGAACGATTATACATTATTTTTCACCTCCTCGGCAGCCTCTTTGAAAAGAGTCTCCATCAGTTCGCTGAAGGGCAGGTTAATGTCCTCTGCATATTGCCGTGCGATATCTATGGGTTGGAGCGACTGGAACTCCTGAATGGTCATCAGCCGATCTCCGTTTCCCTTCTGCTCCTTGCGCACGGGTAGAATATGGCAGAAACGGCACGCCTTGTCTGAAGTCAGGGCCACTGCCTCGCTTTGGGCCTCCACCGGGAGGAAATCCTCAATCGCCACTTTCAGCTGTATGTAGGCAGGAATCTCCGGGGGGAAGTTTTTCAGTAGTTCTTTCGCCTCCTTCCACGAAGCCCATTCCGAGGTGGGTAGGGTCACTAAGGGACGCGGATTGGCTATCTCCACGCACCTCACCTGCGGTGTATCGCCGTGAGCCTTCAGCTCAACCACCGAAACCGAGTGGGAATAGCTTTCGTCGAAGCTCACCGGGAGAGGCGAACCGGCATAGCGGATGTGTCGGCTACCGTTGCGCACATACTGGGGGCGGTGGATATGTCCCAGTGCCAAGTAGTCATATCCCTGCCCAAACTGTTCCACTTCCAAGGCATCAATACCTCCTACTATGCTCTCCTCATGGCCCGTATAGTCGCAGCCGCGTACGGTTGTATGGGCAGCCATTACCACTGGCAGATGCTCCTTGTTTCGCTCCGCTACTTTGTCCAACATGAGCTGGAAGATTCCCTCGGGGAGGTTGCGTTCATAGGTGTAGGGTACCGCCACCACAAAGCCCCTGCCTGGCAGTTCGATGATATGTTCCTCCAGCCGGTCCCGTTGCAACGAGCCGAGCGTAAAGACCTTCAGTGCCCGCCAGGGTTTCTGGAAAATATCATGTTTGGAACCACTGTCGTGATTGCCCGCGATAGATACGATGGTCATCTGCGGGTGGGCTTCGTGCAGAGCCACCAGTGCATTGGAGAGCATGGTCTGCACAGATGCCGATGGCTGCCCCGTATGAAAGACATCTCCACAGAGCAGAAAGAGGTCCGGCTTCTCCTCTGCTACACACTCCACCATCTGTCGCAGCATCTCCGTCTGCTCCTCGGTGCGGTCATAATTGTATAGGGTATGGCCCAAATGCCAGTCGCCAGTATGTAGAATCTTCATGGTCGTAATGCTTTTCGAGAGGACAAAAGTAGCAATAATCCGCGATATTCCACATCTTAGTGTGCAGAATCTACTGTATGCACAGATAGTTGTTCCTATCGGAAATATATAGGAGTAACTATCCTATCGTCTTGTTGTCTCCCCCCCAGTGGTATAGCCATGATGCCGTTGTCAGGTGAAAAGGGATTAGCTTTGGGAAAGCTGATCCAGTACCTCCTGGATGGTGCTGAACTGCATCTGTTTGCTGTTGCCCGGCAGGGTGAGGTGGTAGAGGATGTGCCCGCTTCCGGAACTGGTGACAGATAGACGGGGGAGAGAGGGAATCGGATGATTCTCCGACCCGGTGGGGACGGAGATGGGGGCAAAGCCGATGCGCTGAAGGGCACGGCAGAGCAGACGGTAGGGAAGTCCATCGCCACACACTATCACTTGGGCCCGACAGGGCTGTATGACGCGGAAGGTTCCGGAAGAATAGTCAAAGGAGAGACTGGGACTCTGGAAAAAACGGGCCAGGGTGCCGTCAAGAAGCAGGTCTTCGGGAGTGCCTGTAATCAAAGCATTCTCTCTGTCTCCTTCCGCTCCTTCGTAGAGCTTCTCTGTATCCATAGCTCGAACTGTAGTGGCAATTCCGGTAGTTGGTTCTGCGCGATGATTATCTTTTATATGCTCTACATGTATATGCTCTACATGGTCTTTTGCAGAAATGTGCTCTGCAAGAGGATTTTTCGTTTGGGGACTTTCTACTCTTTTCCTGCGGAGTAGCCAGAGCTTGTCTGCAGTCTGAAGGGCCAGCTCCAAGTCGTGTGTAGATAGAAAGATAGTCCTCCCTGTGGAGCGGCTAAGGTGGTGGAGCAACTGCATCATCTCAACCTTGCTTGGATAGTCGAGAAAGGCGGTTGGTTCGTCCAAGTAGATGACGGGGGTCTCTTGTGCCAAGGCTTTGGCAATCATGACCTTTTGCCGTTCACCGTCACTCAGCGTATGAACCTTGCGATGCGAGAGGTGGGTTATGCCTGTCTGATCCATGGCCCATTGCACCACTTCACGGTCGTTGGCCTCAAGCCCTCCCCAGAAACCGGTGTAGGGGCTTCGGCCAAGGGCAATAAGTTCCGAAACACTCAGTCCATAGACCTCCAAACGTTCGGTGAGTACTACGCTGACCAACTGTGCACGCTCTTTGTCGCTATAGCTGCCTAAATCGCGGCCTTCCATCAGAATCTCCCCAGCAAGCTGGGGCTGGAAGGCAGAGAGGGTGCGCAACAAGGTAGATTTGCCGGCACCGTTGGCTCCTAACAGACAGGTAAGTTCGCCCTCCTGAAGGGTGGCATTGAGATGGTCGGCCACGATGTGTTGCCGCTTCTTGCTGCTGTATCCTATGGTGAGGTCGCGGATCTGTATCATGGGGGATAGGGTTGGGGGATGCAAACAAAAAGAAGTGTGAAGGGGGAGGCAAGACTCCGCACTTCACACTTCGTTCTATATGTTACGGATTAGTATGCGAAGAGGGGGTAACCCTTCATCAGTTCGTTGACATGGGCACGTACCTCAGCGATAACGGCCTCGTTATCTACGTTGGAGAGCACCTTCTCAATCATTTCTGCAATCTCCAGCATCAAATCCTCTTTAGCTCCCCGTGTGGTGATGGCGGGCGTACCAAGGCGGATACCGGAAGTCTGGAAGGCTGAGCGGCTGTCGAAAGGCACCATGTTCTTGTTGACGGTGATATCGGCAGATACGAGTGCCTTCTCAGCCACCTTACCGGTGAGGTCGGGATATTTGGTACGGAGGTCCACCAGCATGGAGTGGTTGTCCGTACCGCCGCTGACGATGGTGAAGCCGCGGTCGATGAGGGCCTGTGCCAGTGTGGCAGCATTCTTCTTCACCTGCATGGCATATTCCTTCCACTCGGGTTGGAGGATTTCGCCGAAGGCAACTGCCTTGGCTGCAATCACGTGCTCCAGCGGACCGCCTTGGATGCCAGGGAAGACGGCGGAATCCAGCAGCTGTGACATCATCTTGATCTCGCCCTTCGGTGTGGTCTTGCCCCAGGGATTGGGGAAGTCCTTGCCCATCATGATGACACCACCACGAGGACCGCGCAGGGTCTTGTGAGTGGTAGAGGTGACGATGTGTGCATACTTTACGGGGTTGTCTAGCAGACCGGCAGCAATCAGTCCGGCGGGGTGAGCCATATCCACCATGAAGATGGCACCCACCTTATCGGCAATCTCGCGCATGCGCTTGTAGTCCCACTCACGTGAGTAGGCAGAGCCGCCACCGATAATCATTTTCGGCTTCTCGCGCAGAGCTACCTCCTCCATCTGGTCGTAATCCACACGGCCAGTCTCCTTGTTGAGGTTATATTCGCAGGGGGTATAGATGATACCCGAGGTGTTAACCAATGATCCGTGAGAGAGGTGGCCGCCGTGAGCGAGGTTGAGGCCCATGAACTTGTCGCCCGGATTGAGGACGGCGAGGAACACGGCTGCGTTGGCCTGTGCACCGGAGTGGGGCTGTACATTGGCCCACTCAGCACCGAAGATCTGCTTCAGACGGTCTATGGCGATGCGTTCGCTCTGGTCCACCACTTCGCAACCGCCATAGTAGCGCTTGCCAGGATAGCCCTCGGCATACTTGTTGGTCAGGCAGGAACCCATAGCCTGCATGACTTCATCGCTTACAAAATTCTCAGAGGCAATCAGCTCGATGCCTTTCAACTGGCGCTGATGCTCTTTTTCGATAATGTCGAAAATTACTTGGTCTCTTTTCATAATTGCTTATTTTGAGGATAAGTGTGTACTGTTGTTATCTGCTTACGGGGGGCAAAATTACGGCAAATTGTTGGATAAACAAAGTTTTTGTCTCAAAAGCAGGCACCGATGGAGAAACTGAGTACGTTGTCGCGGTGCTTGAACCGGATGGAGGGGGCACTTGGCGTTTCGGTCTGCGGCAGGTTAGTAGGGGTGTAGTTGACCTGCTTGGAGAGGTTGTTGATGCCGATGTCGTACCGGAAGTCAAAAAAGATGGGGGAGATGGTGACGGCTACACCAAGTGAGAGGCCAATGTTGAAGGGGTAGAGCTTCTCCCGCATCTCTTCACGGCTGAGGTTGTTGAAGTTGGTATGGCTCTTCCTTCCCCAGATATAGCGGAGTTTAGGACCTCCGAAGATGGCGAGGCTGTAGGGGTACTCCTTGATAATGTTCCATCCGTAGAGTAGGGGAATGTCTATGCTGTGGATGTCACTCTCAACGAATACTGTTGTATTGTCTGACAGGGTAGTGGCCCGGGTAGTCGAGGGAGCTCCGGTTCCAGTAAGGATTCCGGCTGCATCTGTAGTTCTTGCTGATGAAGTCGATGATTCCGAAGAGGGCAGCGGGAAGGTGATGTTACTCCGGTTGATACAGTAGGAAATCTCAGGCTGGAAGAAGTGGCGGCCGCTGTTAATGCGCATGAAGAGGGAGGCAAAGTAGCCGATGCGGTAGTTGTTTTGGTATTCTTCGATAGAGTAGTCTCCGAAGGAGAGGTCTGAAACGATGAAGAGGGAGGAGGTGAAGCCTCCTTTGAAGCCGAAATTAATCTTCTTCTCACCGAACTTCTTCTCTTTTCGGGCTCGTTCCTTCTTTTTCCGCTCGGTCTCGTCAATCTGCTGGGTAAATACTCCCTTTTCAATACTATCCTTCTTTTCAGTCAACTCCTCTTTTAAAAGTTGGCCATTTGATTTTTCAATCGGTTCTTCTTTTAAAAGTAGGCCATCTGATTTGTCGGTCAGTTCTTCTTTTAGCAGTTGGCCATCTGATTTGTCAGTCGGCTCCTCCTTTTGGAGTTGAACACTATTATATAAGGTATAGCGTTCTGCTTCATCCGTGGGGGATGAAGTTTGGGCGCATAATCCTCTTCCTGGGAGAGTGCAGAGCAACCCCAAGCCAATCCAGAGCATCCAGTTTCTTTGTCTCATGTCTTATTCCTTCGTCTTCTTCTTCTCGACCGACCAGCCAAATTTGCCTATCTTTTCCCCCAGGTCATAATAGGCTCCGTGGAGATAGACCAACGGATGGCTGTCAGCCAGTTCAAACTTGCCCGTTTCGGAATTCATATAGCGGCTGTCGGCACGTACATTCACAACGTCAGCAATGAAGAGGTCGTGCGATCCTAGCGACATAATCTCTCTGACCCGGCACTCGATGCTTAGGGGTGACTCCTCCACTAAAGGGGCACTCACCACCGTGCAAGGGCCTGGCGTCAGCTTCATCTCCTCGAACTTATTGTAGTCGCGGCCCGAGCGTACGCCACACCAGTCGGTGGCCTGAGCCATCTCGTGAGTGGTAAGGTTGATGACAAACTCCATGTTCCTGCGGATAATCTCGTAGGAGTGGCGCTCGGGGCGGACGGCGATGTAGCACATAGGAGGATTGGTGCAGAGTGTACCCGTCCAAGAGACGGTGATGAGGTTATACTCCTCAGGGCTACTTCCGCAGCTCACCAGTACGGCGGGTAGCGGATAGATCATGGTTCCAGGTTTCCAATCTTGCTTCATCCTCAATCCTCCCCTTTCACCACTTCAATCTCCTCGCGGTGCTGCTCTTTTTCGCAGTAGTGACACTTGATGACACAATTCTCCTTGTCGATGACATGGAAGTAGGTGGGCATGGGTTCGTTGTTGGTGATGCACTTGGGGTTGGCACACTTCACGATGCCGCGCAGTTCATCGGGCAGTCGCACCTCGCGCTTCTCCACCACTTCGTAGTTACGGATGATATTGAGCTTCACGTGGGGTGCCACTACGGCAATACGGTTGATTTCTTCATCGGTAAAGAAGCGGTCAGCTACTTTGATGATGCCCTTCTTGCCTAATTTCTTGCTGGCGAGGTTAAAGCCTATGGTGATATTATTGCTCATCTGCTGCAATCCCAGCAGGGAGACTACCGTAAAGAGTTTCTCTGAAGGTATATGGTCGATGACAGTTCCGTTTTCCAAAGCTGCCACCTGAAGTTCTTTCTTTTCAGCCATTTGATGATCTATTTATAATTAACAATCTAGAATTTTTAATTTATAATATGAGTGACCAAGCCGCTAACCCCATTCCATACGAACGGGATATC
>CAMGIP010000068.1 GCA_946056155.1 uncultured Mediterranea sp.
AAATTAACATAGCAATGAAAAAAGGTATTCATCCCGAGAACTATCGTCCCGTAGTATTCAAAGACATGTCTAATGGTGACATGTTCCTGTCTCGTTCAACTGTAGCCACTAAAGAGACTATCGAATTTGAAGGCGAAACCTATCCTTTGGTAAAGCTGGAAATCTCTAACACTTCTCACCCCTTCTACACGGGTAAGTCAAAGCTGGTCGATACAGCTGGTCGCGTGGACAAGTTCATGAGCCGCTACGGCAACCGCAAAAAATAAGATATACCTTATTATATAGTATGAGGAAGCAGAGATCTCAATGGGGTCTCTGCTTTTTTTGTTTACGCCTCATCTCCCAAGTCCCCCAACGAGAAGCCTACCCCTGTAGAAGCAACGCACTTCTAACAGGAGAAAAAGCTGTTTACAGTTGTTTAAGCGCCAGTTTGATGACCGTCTCAACAGTAGCGTCCGGTTGCTGCTTGAGAATCTGCATCACCACCTTTTGAGACGGGGCCTGAGGAAAGCCCAAAGCCACCAGAGCTGCCAGAGCCTCCTCCTGTACCTCTTGATTGGGCAAACCAACCACTGACGTAGCCACACCCATATCGGAGAGCGGAGTGCGCCCAATCTTATCCTTCAGATCCACAATGATGCGCTGAGCACTCTTGGGTCCAATCCCCTTGACCGACTTAAGCAGACCCACATTCTCGCTACTGATAATCTGCACCAGTTCATTGGGCGAATAGGAAGAGAGAATGGTGCGAGCCGTATTGCCTCCAATGCCCGATACGGTGATGAGCAACAGGAACAGTTCCCGCTCCTGCTTTCCGGCAAAGCCAAAGAGCAGATGAGCATCCTCCCGAATAGCCTCATACACATACAACTTACACACCGTCTTGCCTTGAATGGCCGCATAGGTATTGAGTGAGATATTGACCGCATACCCCACCCCGGCACACTCCACCACAGCCGTTGTAGGAGTCAGTTCGGCCAGTTCACCCTTGACATAATCTATCATTTTTCTTCTTTTTAGAGAATAATCCAATATTTTAGGCCACGAAAATAGGCATTATTTATGAATTTTGCCAATAAAAATATGTACTTTTGCGGCGACAACCAAAAATACAATCCAAACCATTAATTTTGAATGAAGAATATGAAACAAATCAGAGCTGCCATCGTGGGGTATGGCAATATTGGACATTACGTGCTGCAGGCTTTGCAGACTGCACCCGATTTTGAGATTGCTGGAGTAGTAAGACGGCAGGGAGCAGAAAACCAACCTGCCGAGCTGGCTGATTATCCGGTAGTGAAGTGCCTGAGCGAACTGCAAGACGTGGATGTAGCCATCCTCTGCACGCCTACGCGCAAAGTGGAGGAGTATGCCAAAGAGGCGCTCGCTTTAGGTATCAATACCGTGGATAGCTTCGACATACATACTCAGATTCCGGCCTTGAGAGCTTCGCTCGGAGCAGAGGCTCGCAAACAGCAGAAGGTCTCCATCATCTCGGCCGGATGGGATCCGGGAAGCGACTCTGTAGTACGTACACTTTTGGAGGCCATCGCTCCCAAGGGCATCACATATACCAACTTTGGCCCGGGCATGAGCATGGGACATACGGTAGCTGTGAAGGCTATCGAAGGAGTTAAAGCAGCCCTCTCTATGACCATCCCCGTAGGTACGGGCATACATCGTCGCATGGTCTATGTAGAGCTGAACGAGGGGTACGACTTTGCCCAGGTGGCCGCTGCCATCAAGGCCGACCCCTACTTTGCGCATGATGAGACACACGTCACTCAGGTACCCTGTGTGGACAATCTTTTGGACATGGGCCATGGAGTAAACCTCACACGCAAGGGCGTATCAGGCAAGACGCAGAACCAGCTCTTCGAGTTCAACATGCGCATCAACAATCCCGCCCTCACAGGACAGGTGCTTGTCTGCGTGGCCCGAGCTGCCATGCGTCAGCAACCGGGATGCTACACGATGGTAGAGATTCCCGTCATTGACCTGCTCCCGGGCGACCGCGACCAGTGGATTGGCCGTTTGGTGTGATCTATCAGATGGCGTAAACGTACAGGCCATGCCAACGTTTACAAAGGAATAGGGCTTCAAGCCTGGATAACTCATCACTCCGAGCCTCTCTCGGGGTGATGAGTCGGTCATTTACCAACCTCCTGAATGCGCAGACTGAACGTCCCTTCAGGAGCGAAAACGAACAATAAGGAAAAAACGTATGAAAATATTTGCAACCCATCAAATCAAGGAGCTGGATGCCTATACCATCTCCCATGAACCCATCGACTCCATCGACTTGATGGAGCGGGCAGCAGAGGCCCTTGTGGAGGCCATTACCCAGAGATGGGAGGAGAAGGAGACCCCCTTTGTGCTGTTTGCCGGACCCGGCAATAATGGAGGAGATGCCCTGGCCGTGGCCCGTCTGTTATCCCAAAGAGGCTACAAAGAGGTGAAGGCATATCTTTTCAACCCCTTGGACAAACTCTCGGACGACTGCCGGACCAACATGGAACGACTGATGGAGTGCACGGAGGTGGATTTCTATATCGTTTCGAAGCAGTTCGCCCCTCCTACCCTCACGGCAGACCATGTGGTGGTGGACGGACTTTTCGGCTCGGGACTGAACAAGCCGCTCTCCGGAGGATTTGCCACCGTAGTGCGCTACATCAACTCCTCATCGGCCACGGTGGTATCCATCGACATGCCGTCTGGACTGATGGGCGAAGACAACACCTTCAATGACCGATCCACCATCATCAAGGCCGACCTCACGCTCTCGCTCCAGCTCCCCAAGCTGGCCTTTCTCTTTGCCGAGAACAGCGAGTATGTGGGCGAGTGGCAACTGATAGACATCGGCCTGAGCGAGGAGGGTATGGATGAATTGGTCACCCCGTGGCAGACGCAGGAGTATGAGGATATGGCAGGTTTGATCAAGCCGCGCAGCCGCTTTGCACACAAAGGGACTTTCGGCAAAGCACTGCTCATTGCCGGGTCGCAGGGTATGGCGGGAGCCTCCATTCTGGCTGCCCGTGCCTGCCTCCGCTCCGGAGTGGGACTGCTGAAGATTCATATTCCCTTCTGCAACAACCAGATAGTACAGACCGCAGTGCCCGAGGCAATCACCCTCATCGATTTCGGAGAGACCTGCTTCTCCGAATGGGAGGAGAGTGAAGGGATGCAGGCAGTGGCCGTTGGACCGGGATTGGGCAAGCGCAAGCAGACGGAAGAGGCGCTGATGGACCAGATAGAACATACCACCTGTCCAATGGTGCTGGATGCCGATGCCCTCAACCTGCTGGCAGCACACCGCAGCCGCATCGGACAACTGCCCAAGAACAGCATCCTCACCCCTCATCCAGGCGAACTGGACCGCATCGTCGGCGAGTGTCAGAACGGCTACGAACGGTGGATGAAGGCGGTGGAACTGGCTCGCACGGCTAAAGTGCACATCGTACTCAAAGGGGCCTACTCGGCCATCATTGCTCCCGACGGCAGATGCTGGTTCAACACCACAGGCAATAGTGGCATGGCTACTGCCGGAAGTGGCGATGTACTCACCGGCATTCTCCTGGCCCTCCTGGCCCAAGGATATGACGCCCTCACAGCAGCACGCTTAGGGGTATTTGTCCACGGACTGGCCGGCGATCTGGCAGCGAAGCGACTGGGAGAAATCGGCATGACGGCTGGTTCACTCGTCGAATATCTGCCTTTTGCCTGGAAAGCCATGCAAGAGGCATGATGATCCCCCACCCACAGCCTACTCAAACGAAAGCACATTGGCTCGAAACAGAGGTATGACCATATCCTGAGGCTCATGACCGATCAGGCTTGCATTTGAAGTTTGGCTTCCTCAAAGGGTCATTATCACCCGTTGCATGGCACAAATTGCCTGACGAGAGTGACGAGCCGCAAGCTCTCACTCTTCAGACCAATTATCAGACAACCTCTCCTGAACAAGCGATCAGACCATCTCCCCTGAACAAGCGATCAGACCATCTCCCCGTCAGATGGAGAAGGGAAGGGGAAAAGAAGAGGAAAGAGAAGGAGAAAAAAGAAGGGAGAAGAGAAGGAAAAAAGAAGAGAGAAGAGAAGGAAAAAAAAGAGAGAAGAGAAGGGAAAAAGAAGAGGGAAGAGAAGGAAAAAAAAAGAGAGAAGAGAAGGGAAAAAGAAGAGGGAAGAGAAAGGGGAAAAAGAAGAGAGAAGAGGGAAAAGAAGGGAAAAAGAAGAGGAAAAAGAGGAGGGAAGAGAAGGGAAAAAAGAAGAGGGAAGAGAAAGGGGAAAAAGTAGAGGGAATAGAAGGGGAAAAGAAGAGGAAAGAGAAGGGGGAAAAAAGAGAGAAGAGAAAGGGGAAAAAGTAGAGGGAAGA
Organism: uncultured Mediterranea sp.; assembly: GCA_946056155.1. Classification (GTDB taxonomy): domain Bacteria; phylum Bacteroidota; class Bacteroidia; order Bacteroidales; family Bacteroidaceae; genus Bacteroides. Next base: position 4,373 of record CAMGIP010000068.1, read on the forward strand.
GAAAGGGGAAAAGAAGAGGGAAGAGAAAGGGGAAAAAGTAGAGGGAATAGAAGGGAAAAAGAAGAGGGAAAAGAAGGGGAAAAGAAGGGGAAAAAGAAGAGGAAAAAGAAGAGGGAAGAGAAGGGGAAAAAGAAGAGGGAAGAGAAGGGGAAAAAGAAAGGAGAAAAGCATAGCGAAATGAACTAACCGAACAACCCTATAAACAATTATTAATCACCATGAAAAGAAAATGGATGTGGGCCCTTGCGGCCATTACGCTCACCTCATGTAGCGTCAAAGAGACCCCTGCCACCTATTCCGTCATTCCCCTCCCCCAGGAGGTGACCCTGCAGCAGGCAGCACCTTTCCGCCTCGACGGAAAGACAGTAATAACCTATACTGCTGGCAACGAAATGCTCCGGCGCGATGCCGAGTTCCTGGCCGACTATGTCCGCGAGGCCACGGGACATCAGCTCACTACCCGCGAAGCCACCGACAGAGACACAAACGGCTGCATCGCCTTGGCTCTCGATGCCTCAGTAACCAACCCCGAAGGGTATGTGCTCACCACTACCCCCCAAAGCATCCGCATCGTAGGTTCCACGCCTCAAGGGGTATTCTATGGTGTACAGACCCTCCGCAAAGCCATTCCGGCTACGGTTGATGGAGGGGTGGTGACCCTCCCTGCCGGAGAGGTAAAGGACGAACCTCGCTTCCCCTATCGCGGCATGCACTTGGATGTCTGCCGTCACTTCTTCCCCTTGGATTTCATCAAGAAATATATCGACTTGCTGGCCCTCCACAACATGAACACCTTCCACTGGCACCTGACAGAGGACCAAGGCTGGCGTCTGGAAATCAAGAAATACCCACGGCTCACCGAGGTGGGTGCTGTGCGCAAACGCACCGTCATCGGGCATAACAGCGGCAAGTACGACGATACACCTCACGGCGGATTCTACACCCAGGAAGAGGCCCGCGAGATTGTGGCCTATGCAGCCGAACGCTACATCGATGTGATTCCCGAGATAGACCTCCCCGGACACATGTTGGCCGCTCTGGCCGCCTATCCCTTGCTGGGCTGCACCGGCGGTCCCTACGAAGTGGCACAGGAGTGGGGCGTCTTTGACGATGTGCTCTGCATCGGCAACGACTCAGTCTTCACCTTCCTCGAGGATGTACTGGCTGAGGTGATGGAGATTTTCCCCTCGAAATATATCCATATCGGAGGCGACGAAGCTCCCCGTACCCGTTGGAAAAAATGCCCCAAGTGCCAAGCCCTCATCCGCAAGCAGGGCATCAAGGGCGACAAGGAGCATACGGCTGAAGACCGCCTCCAGAGCTACTGCATGACTCGAATCGAGAAATACCTCAACGAAAAGGGGCGCCAGATTATCGGATGGGACGAGATTCTGGAGGGCGATGTAGCCCCCAACGCTACAGTCATGTCCTGGAGAGGTTCGTCGGGAGGCATCAAGGCTGCTCAGATGGGACATGACGTGATAATGACCCCCAACAGCTACTTCTACTTTGACTACTATCAGAGCGAGGACAAGCAGAACGAACCTGATGCCATCGGCGGATTCCTCCCCGTGGAGAAGGTCTATTCCTGCAACCCCACCGAGGGACTTACTCCCGAACAGGCCCGCTTCATCAAGGGAGCACAAGCCAACGTGTGGACGGAATATATCGGCACCACGGACTATGTGGAGTACATGATACTGCCTCGTATGGCGGCTCTGGCCGAAGTACAATGGACCCAGCCGGAACGGAAAGATTACAACGACTTCCTCCAGCGATTGGTTCGCCAGATTGAGATGTACGAGCGTGACGGGCTGACCGTGGCCAAGCACATCTACCACCTCAAGGCCGACTTCACCCCCGACTGGGAGAAGAAACAGATTACCGCTACCCTCTCTGCACTGGGCAATGCCCCCATCTACTACACCCTCGACGGCACAACCCCCACTCCCTCCTCCCTGCGTTACGAAGGTCCTGTGGCCATCAGCCAAAGCGCCCAGTTCCGCGCAGCAGCACTCCGTCCGGAGGGGATGACCCCCATCGTACAGAAGGATGTGGTCTTCAGCAAATCCACCTTCTGCCCCATCCGTCTGACCGATGGTCAGCCTACCCCTAAATTCACCTACGGTGGTGCACCCACGCTGGCAGACGGTATGTTTGGCAACGATCTCTTCACCTCGGGAGCCTGGTTAGGTTTCTTAGATGATGTCACAGCCGTCATTGACCTGGGCGAGCCTCGCGAATTTGCCCGCATCACCACCCATGCCTGTGTGGATATCCCCAGCTGGATTATGGGATGCACAGGACTGGAGGTGTATGTCTCAGACGATGACAAGCAATACAGAGCCGTAGCTTCACAATCCTTCCCGGCCGATGAGGATATGCAGAAGAAGCAGGTGGAGACCTACGAGGTAAACTTCGCACCCGTCACCTCCCGCTATGTCAAGGTGATCGTCCGTCGCGTCCCCACCCTTCCCAAGGGACATGGTGGTGCCGGTCACCCCGCCTTCCTCTTCATCGACGAGATAGCGGTAGATTGACAAGATAGCAACAGATCCTAACCTTATTCCTCATAAATGAGGATTGCAGGGGCCATCCGTTTTTCGTTACTTTGCAGCCAAAAATTATAGAACAGATGCAAAGAAAAAGAAAATGGATGGCCCTGGCTGTACTATGCCTTGCGGCCACTACGCTACAGGCGGAAGAGAGAGACACGATCAAAGTGGTGGATGTGGAGGAGATAGTGGTGATAGCCACACCCAAGGAGAACAAGAAACTGAGGGAGCTTCCGGCTTCCGTCACCCTGCTCTCGCAGCAACAGATGCAAGCAGCTCAGGTTGATGGCGTGAAAAGTCTGAGTGCCATCGTTCCCAACCTTTTTATCCCCGACTATGGATCCAGACTCACCTCGGCCATCTACATCCGAGGCATCGGATCGCGCATCAACACCCCTTCCGTGGGGCTCTATGTCGATAACATCCCCTTTGTCAACCAGTCGGCCTTCGACTTCAGCTATGCTGACGTGGAGCGTATCGATGTACTCCGCGGACCTCAGGGCACGCTCTATGGCCGCAACGCGATGGGTGGTCTGCTGAAGATCCACACCAAGTCACCCTTCACCTATCAGGGTACCGACCTCCGTTTGGGAGCTGCCACGCGCAACGAGTATCAGGCATCGCTCACCCACTACCATCGCGTGAGCGACCGCTTTGCCTTCTCCACCGGAGGCTACTACGACTATCAGGGAGGATTCTTCCGTAACCAGACGCGCAACGGTGAGAAGGTGGACGACGGACAGCGGGCAGGCGGACGCTTTCGCGGCATCCTGCTCCCCAACGACCAGTGGAAGGTAGATATGACACTCAGCTATGAGTATAATGACCAGGGCGGCTATCCTTATTATTATATGGGAAGCGTGAATCCCGACCGTCAGCCGGAGGAGATGAAGAAGCACATCGGTACCATCTGCAACGACGAGGCGGGCAGCTACCGGCGCAACCTGCTCAATGCCGGACTCAACCTGGAATACCAGGCCAAGCACTTCACCTTGAGCGCAGTCACGGGCTACCAGTGGCTCAGCGACCGCATGTTCATCGACCAGGACTTTACCCCGCTCTCCATCTACAACCTGGAGCAGAAGCAACGCATACACACGTTGAGCGAGGAGATTGTGCTCAAGTCGAAGCCAGGAAAGTCATGGCAATGGACCACGGGAGCCTTCGGATTTGTCCAGAAGCTCCACACCGATGGTCCCGTCCGCTTCCATAAGCAGGGTATCGCCCAGGTGATTGAGGGCAATGCCAACAACGTCTTCGACCGTATCAGTCAGGCGAATCCTAAAGCACCCTCGATGCACCTCTCCATCAACAACGAGACATTGGGTGTGGGAGGCAACTTCGACACCCCCACCCTCAGCGGTGCCCTCTTCCACCAGTCCACCTTCAACAACCTCTTCACCCCCGGCCTCTCGCTTACGCTGGGCCTGCGGCTCGACTACGAAAAGCTGAAGATGGAGTACCTCTCCCAAGCAGACCCCACCGACTTCGCCTTCACAGTGGCCATGGGTCCCCTGACCATCAAGAACAAGAATCCGATGGTGGCCGAAGCCGGCTATGAGGGCAAGCTCTCCACCGACTACGTGCAACTCCTTCCCAAGGCAGCCCTGCAATATGAGTGGAAGAGAGGCAACAGCATCTATGCCTCTGTGGCACGCGGATACCGCTCTGGCGGATATAACATACAGATGTTCAGCGATCTGATTACCGGTGTATTGAGCAACTCCATGATGGATTGCATCGCTGCCGACCCCAGTTTCGTGATGTTTAAAAACATGGTCAGCAAGATGAAGAAGGAGCTTCCGGAGGTAAAGGCAGCCACCTATTACAAGCCGGAATACAGCTGGAACTACGAGGTGGGGAGTCACCTCACCCTCTTCAACGGACGTCTCACGGCCGACCTTTCAGCCTTCCTGATGGATACGCGCAACCAGCAGATTGCCCGCTTTGCAGAGAGCGGACTGGGGCGCATCACGGTCAATGCCGGGCGCAGCCGTAGCCTCGGTGGTGAGGCCTCCTTCCAGGCAGCCCTTACCGATGGATTGAGCCTGTCGGCCTCCTACGGTTATACCTATGCCACGTTCCGCAACTACATCACCAACGACCGCAACCAGCAAGAGGTGAGCTACAACGGCCACTACGTACCTTTTGTACCCAAACACACGCTGAGCATTGGTGGCGAGTACCTTTGGAAATTGAAGAGAGGCTGCTGGATGGATCGCATCCGCTTCAATGCTCATTACCAGGCTGCCGGGCGCATCTACTGGACGGAGGAGAACAATGCTTCGCAAAACCTCTACGGCACGCTCAATGGCCGCCTGAGCCTGGAGAAGGGCAACGGACAGATCAGTTTCTGGGTACGTAATGCCCTCAACAAGGAATATACCGCTTTTTACTTTGAGAGCATGAGCAACCGGTTCATGCAGAAAGGATACCCCGTACAAGGCGGCATCGAGTTACGCTGCCGATTCTGATACGCTTGTCTGAAAACAACCACCGGGGGAAGGGGAAAAAAAGAAATTAATTCCTCCTGGTCGGGGATGGGAGAAGGGGGGGGGAGGAGAGAGTCATGAACAAAAAGGGAACAGAGAGCAGGGGAGTTAAAGGGGAAAAGACAGAAGAAGGAAAATGAAGAGAGGAAAGAGTTTTTTCCGACAGTCTGAGGAGAGAGAGTTTTTTTGATTTGACTGTCTGAGGGGAGCGAGGCATGAACAAAAGGGAACAGGGATGAAAGGGGGAGTTGAAAAAGGGGAAAAATGTTTTTCGACTGTCCGAGAGAGAGATGAGCAAAGGGAAACAGGGACGGGAGAAGGGAGTTGAAAAGGAGAATAAACAGAGAGAGATGAGCAGTGCGCTGAGAATCTTGATGCAGCAATGGCCGAAGCAGAGAGTGCAACGGTAATCATGCAGGAGCCCACCTAAAATGTTAAACAAAATAATTTGTTTGCATATATGTTGTAAAACATGTTTTAACCTATCTGATTGATTATATGAAGAATAGGAAAACCTAAATCGGTTTCCTACGTCACGAAAGAACAAAAATAGTTAATGCAGGAAACACCATTCCAAATAGAATCGCTAACTTTGTACACGATAAGGTGCATACCTCATTAGGTACCTCCAAAAGTAATTAATCAACCAAGAACGATGAAACGCTTTCTTCCCCGAAGAAAGAGCTTATTAACATAGAAACAAAGAATGAAACTTCAACCAATCAAAATAGGACTCCTATTGGCAATGGCGCTGGTGGTAAGCATCAACAGCTTCGCACAAGACCTCATTGCCCGTCAGGCCCCCATCGACCGCAAACTAAAGACCGTGGATTCATTGGCTCTGCTTAAGCAGATCCGTGCCGAGCAGTCGCTCTACCCGGGTTTTGATATCTACCCCAACTGGAGCAACGAACATGTGCAGGCCTACAAGGATGCCATCGTTCCCAAGAGCTTCACCTTCGACTTGACCAACTTCACCATGCCTACGACCAATACGCGCATTACCGACACCTTCGGCTATCGTCCGCGTCGCCGTCGTGTGCACCACGGATTGGACATCAAGGTATATGTGGGTGATACCATTCGTGCCGCCTTTGACGGTAAGGTACGTATCGTGAAGAATCAGGGTCGCCGAGGCTATGGCAAGTACATCGTCATCCGTCACGACAACGGACTGGAGACTGTATATGGCCACCTCTCCAAGCAGTTGGTCAGCGAGAACCAGTTGGTCAAGTCTGGCGAAGTGATTGGTTTGGGGGGCAACACCGGTCGTTCTACAGGTTCACACCTCCACTTCGAGACCCGTTTTCTCGGCATTGCTCTCGACCCCGCCCTCTTCTTCAACTTTGAGAAGCAGGATATTGTGGCCGATGCCTACACCTTCGAAAAAGAGAGCAAGAGCAAGGGAGGAACCAGCACGCTGGCCTCCAGCGAGAGCATGTTCTATAAGGTCAAGAGTGGAGATACCCTGGAACGCATCGCACGCCGGCAGGGAACCACGGTGGACCGCCTTTGCAAGCTCAATCATCTCAAGCGCAGTTCCGTCTTGAGATTAGGACAAGTCATCCGCTGCATGTAATACTATCCCACAGAAATTCATTCTCTCTCATACTATAAAGGGCACTTTAAATTTTATTTAGAGTGTCCTTTTTTCTATATCTTTAATTATTGCTAACTTTGCCGACAATTTGTAAAGCAATGAAAGATACCCAACAACAATTCGAACAAATCATAGCCCTCTGCCGGGACCTCTTCTCCAAGAAGCTACAAGACTATGGTCCGGCATGGCGTATCTTGCGTCCCTCGTCTGTCACCGACCAACTGCTGATTAAGGCCAAACGCATCCGCAGCATCGAAATCAAGGGCGTGGCTATGGTGGACGAAGGCATCCGTAGCGAGTTTATCGCTATCGTCAACTACGGCATAGTAGGACTTATCCAGCTGGAAAAGGGATTCGTTGACAAAGCCGACATCAACAACGAAGAGGCCATGCAGCTATACGACCACTACGCACAAAAGGCACTCCAGCTGATGCTGGCCAAGAACCACGACTACGACGAGGCCTGGAGAAGTATGCGCATCAGCTCCTATACAGACCTCATCCTCCAAAAAATCAATCGTACCAAACAGATTGAGTCACACCATGGAGCCACCATCGTGAGCGAAGGGATAGATGCCAACTATATGGATATGATCAATTATGCAGTCTTCGGACTCATCAAAATAGAATTTGGCGACGAATAGCCAGCAAATCAGAAGGAGAGATTGAAGACAACCATCAGACATAGAATAGCCATAGCCGGCACCTACCTCAGTCGGCTTACCTTAGGGGCAATGTTTGTATTCTCCGGCTTTGTGAAGGCGGTGGACCCGATGGGTACCGTGTACAAGCTGGAGGACTACTTTGCGGCGTTCGGCATGGGTGCATGGTTTCCTCGTTGGGAGGTAATGATTTTGGCTCTGCTTCTCTCTACCTTGGAGTTCTGCCTGGGTATTGGCCTGCTGACAGGTACCCGCAAGACCTCATCGGCCATACTCTCTCTCCTCTTTTTGGGAGTGATGACACCCCTTACCTTCTACCTCTATCTCGCCAATCCGGTGAGCGACTGCGGCTGCTTCGGCGATGCCTGGCTGCTCACCAACGGAGAGACCTTCGCCAAGAATCTGCTGATGTTGGCCGCCGCCATCCTACTCTACGTGAAGCATCGCGATCTGGCCAGTCTATTCACTCCAAAGACAGAGTGGCTCTGTTCGCTCTACTCGCTACTGTTCATCCTCGCGCTCTCCTCCTACTGTCTCCACAGCCTGCCCATTCTCGATTTCCGCCCCTACAAGATTGGCGTGAACATCCGCGAAGGCATGAGCATCCCCGAGGGGAAGAAGCCGGACCAGTGGGAAAGTCTTTTCCTGATGGAGAAAGAGGGAGAGCAACGTGAATTCTCCCTTGACAACTATCCCGACTCTACCTGGCACTACGTTTCTACTCGCTCCGTGCTGAAGGAGAAGGGCTACACGCCTCCCATTCACGACTTTGTGCTGGAGCTCATGGAAGACGGGACCGATTTGACCGACTCGCTTCTCACCACTCCCGGCTACACCTTCTTGCTCGTAGCCCATCGCATTGAGGAGACCGACGACAGCCACATCGACCTCATCAACGAGATCTATGATTATAGTGTGGAGCATGGCTACGGCTTCTTTGCCCTCACCTCTTCTCCCCAAGAGGAGGTGGAAATCTGGAGCGAACGCACAGGAGGAGAATACCCCTTCTGCATAGCCGATGACATCACACTCAAAACCATGATACGCTCCAACCCTGGACTGATTCTTCTCAAAGGGGGAACTATCCTACAGAAATGGAGCCACAACGATCTGCCTGACGAGTATGTCCTCACGGCTCCTTTAGAGCAACTGGAAATTGGACAACTCAGACCGACAAGCCTTGTGCGTACGCTCGGATACACTCTCTTTTTGTTCATCATTCCGTTGCTGTTCATCATAGCTGCCGACACGTATTGGACTCAATACCAGCGAAGGAAAAGCCGAATGACCCAAGGGGAACCAGACAAAGAGGAAGAGAGTAATCAAAAGCTCAACGAAGAAGTGAGAGAAGAGAACTGAAACTGAGAGAGGGGAAGAGGAAGGAGAATAAAAGCTCCCCGAAGGAAGGGAAAAGAGAAACTGAAACTGAGAGAGGGGAAGAGGAAGGAGAATAAAAGTTCCCCGAAGGAGGGCTGAAGGAAGAAGAAACGGAGGCCGAAGGAGAGGAAAAGGAGAGCTGAAAAGGAGGAGGAGAAGAGCCTTTAGGAGATGAGAGAAGAGCGAAAAAGAGGGGTGCGGAAGCATAAA
>CAMGIP010000069.1 GCA_946056155.1 uncultured Mediterranea sp.
TACTCCTTGATGGCTTGACACATCACGTAGGCTGCTTCAGGAGTAGCTGCCGGTTGCTGTTTGCCCGTGCTAGTCTTGATGAAATCTGCCCCTGCATACATCGACAGAATGGATGCCTTTTTGATGTTCTCTGCACTCTTTAGAGCTCCCGTTTCCAGTATTACCTTCAGGTGGTGCTCTTTGCAGGTATCTTTCAACTCCCCGATTTCATCACACATACCTTCGTAGTCACCCACCAAAAACTTGCCTACCGAGATGACTATATCTATCTCATCAGCACCATCCATCAAGGCCATGGCAGTCTCCGCTACCTTGACCTCCGTAAATGTCTGTGAGGAGGGAAATCCACCCGATACGCAGGCAATGTTCACCTCTTCCACCTCCAAAGTGTCCTTTACTATCTCTGCAAAACAGGGATAGACGCAGATGGCTGCCACATTCTTCAAGTCGGGATGTTGCTCCTCAAAACGATTCACCTTCTGCGTGAAACGCATCACACTTTCATCGCTGTCTGTTGAGTTCAAGGTGGTGAGATCTATGCAATGAAAGAGTAATTTCTTTACCTCTTCCGTATGGTTAGCAGCCGCTTTTGCCGCCAAGAGGTCAGCTGTTGCTTTCGCTACTTCCTCATCGTTGAGCCGTGTATTGTACTTCATCAATACCTGCTCATACTTGCTTTTGTTCGGTTGGTTATTCTCCATGATTCTTGAGTTTGGGATTATTTTTATGTCTATCTTTGTCTCTATTTGTCTTCTTCTCTATGCTCTTTTGCAGGGCATCCGTCAGATCTACTCCGGTCTGGTTGGCCAAGCAAATGAGTACCCAGAGTATGTCTGCCATCTCTTCATCCAAATTCTCCTTTTCACCGGCTTTGAATGACTGGTCACCATACTTTCTGGCCATTACACGCGCCAGTTCGCCCACCTCTTCAGTCAGTACGGCCATGTTGGTCAGTTCGTTGAAGTAGCGTACTCCCACCGTTTTTATCCACTCATCAACCCTTTTTTGGGCCTCGCGGATGGTCATATCCTTTTCTACATTCTCCATTGTTTTTTATTTGAAAAATTTCCTGATTTCCTCTTTCTCCTTTCTCTATTTCTCTCCCTCCTCCTTCTGCTTATTCCCTTTCAGAATCGCTTGTTACCAAGCTCTCTCTTTCATAGGTTTACCTATTCATTCTCTGTCAGTATATCTTACTCCTTGTTTTTTGAATCCATACATATGGTTACAGGACCGTCGTTCAGCAGTTCTACTTTCATGTCCGCTCCAAACTCTCCTGTGCCTATTTCCTTGCCCAATGCTGTGCTTAAAGCCTGGATGAAGGACTCATATAAGGGAATGGCTATTTCGTGCTTAGCAGCGCGAATATAAGAGGGTCTATTGCCCTTCTTGTATGAGGCATGTAGGGTGAATTGGCTTACCAAGAGTATCTCTCCCTCTATATCCAGTATGGATCGGTTCATCACTCCGTTTTCGTCCTCAAAGACCCGTAGGTTCACCACCTTCTTGGTGAGCCATTCTACATCCTCTGTTTGGTCAGCCTCTTCTATGCCCACCAGTATCATGAATCCTCTGCCGATGGATGATTTAACTTTTCCTTCAATGGTCACAGAGGCGTGGGCTACGCGTTGTATCACTATTCTCATGGCTATCTCCTATAGGATTGGTTCAACATCTTTTTCTTTCATGCGTGGTCTATTCCTATCTTGGACTATACCTTGCGCACTTCAAGACAAAGGTAGATAAAAAGCTCGATATATGCTCTACTTATGGTAAAAAGTTGATGAAAATAGCTCTTTTTATTTCTCCTCCATGGGTTGGGCTCACTCTTGTACCTTCTTTTCAAGTTTTCCCTCCAAGTACTCCTTGACCAGTCTTGCTTTGGCTGTTCCGATGCAAGCTGACAGTTCCTCCTCTGAGGCTTGGCTGATGCGTTTTACGCTCTTGAATTGTTGCAGTAGGGCGCTCTTGCTCTTCTCCCCAATTCCTTTGATTTCATCGAGCAACGAGGCAGTCTGCCGCTTGCTTCTCTTCTCCCGGTGGAAGGTAATGGCGAAGCGGTGAACCTCGTCCTGTATATTAGTCAGCAAGTGGAATAGGGGACTGTTCTGCTTCAAACCTATGCTGATTGGAGGCACTCCATAGAGCAGCTCGTGCGTGCGGTGGCGGTTGTCCTTGGCCAAACCGGCAATGGGAATGTTTAGTTTCAGCTCCTCCATCACCTCCTGGACGGCGCTCATTTGCCCCTTTCCACCGTCGGTTATCAGCAGGTTGGGTAGGGGAGTCTGCTCCTCTATGACACGGCTATAACGCCTCCTGACTACCTCCTTCATTGAGGCATAGTCGTCCGGACCCTCAACACTCTTGATGATGTATTTTCGGTACTCTTTTTTGCTGGGTTTGCCCTTGACAAACACTACGCAACCGGCTACGGCATCACTCCCCTGAATGTTGGAGTTGTCGAAACATTCAATACGCATGGGCAGACGGTCAAGCTGTAGCTGATCCTGTATCTCCTTCAGTAATCTAACTGTTCTTTGCTCAGGATTGAGTTTCTCCGCCTGTTTCAATCGGTCTGCCTTGTACTGTTTGACATTGAGCAGAGAGAGATCCAGCAGTTTCTTCTTGTCGCCTCGCTGAGGTATGGTGAAGGTGACATTGTTCAACTCCATATCTACCTCAAAGGGCACGATGATTTCGCGTGACAGGCTATGATATCGCTCCCTCATCTCTATGATACCTAAGGCGAGCAACTCCTCTTTTGTCTCCTCCAACCGCTTCTTGTATTCGAAGGTGAAGGCTTGGTTGATGCACCCGTTGGTGATGTGAAGGTAGTTGATGAATGCGCTCTTTTCATCGGTATCTTCTTCGATAGAGAAGACATCTATATTGTGCAGGATATGGCTGACTACCTCTGATTTGGAGCAGTAATTCTCAATAAGTAGATAGCGTTCTTTAATCTTTTGAGCCTCTTCAAACCGCATTTCTTCTGCTAAGGCCTGCATCTCTTCAAAGAGTCTTTTGCTCAACTCTCGAGTATTTCCCCGCAAGATTTCTTTGATTTCACCGATATTTTTCATGTATTCCTCAGGTGAAATCTTGCCAATGCACGGACCTGCACAGTTCTTGATATGGTATTTCAGGCAAACATTGAACTTCCCTGATTTGATATTTTCCGGAGTGAGACTCAGATTGCAAGTGCGCAGTGGGTAGAGGTGGTTGATAAGGTCAAGTACGGCATACATGGTAGGTACATGGCTGTAAGGACCGAAATAGGACGACCCGTTGCGAATGATGCGGCGAGTCTTCATGACCCGGGGAAACTGCTCATTAGGGATACAGATGCTGGGGTAGGTCTTGTCGTCCTTAAGCAGCACATTATATCGGGGCTTGTATTTCTTGATGAGATTGTTTTCTAAAAGAAGGGCATCCTCTTCACTGTTGACCACAATGTATCGGATATCTCTGATTTTGCTCACCAATACCCTAGTCTTGCCCGGCTCGTGCTCTCTGTTGAAGTATGAGGAGACCCTACGTTTGAGGTTTTTGGCCTTTCCAACGTAGATTATTATTCCCTCTTCATTGAGGTATTGGTAAATTCCAGGGCTGTCTGGCAGGTTTTGTACTATACCTCTGAGGTATTCATTCATCTGCTCTTTTTCCATTGTGATTGCTTCTTATGGTTGCTCTTTGCAGCATCAAGATAAGTTTTATCCCCTCCCCTTCACTTACAGTGGTTGTTCATCCAAAATGGAGTGAGTGCTTATTACACTCTTTTAGAGTGAGAGCACAGATTCAACCTCTATATCTTCGCTAAAAAGGGATTTTCCTTTCAACTCCTTAAGCTCGATGATGAAGTTGACCATCACTTTTTTGGGATTTAATTGCTTGACAAGATTGCAAGCGGCCAGCATGGTGCCACCCGTTGCCAATAGGTCATCATGAAGTAAAACCACGTCATTTTCATCGATGGCATCGCGGTGCATCTGTATAGTGTCCGTGCCATACTCTTTGGTATAACTCTCTTCGATGGTTTCTGCCGGGAGTTTGCCCGGTTTCCGGATAGGGACAAAGCCGGCACTTAATCGTGCAGCCAACATAGCACCCATGATAAATCCACGACTCTCTATGCCTATCACTTTGGTGATTCCTTTATCTTTATAGGTTTCGTAGAGGATGTCTGAGAGTTCTTGCAGTGCATCAGGATTCTTGAATAGGGTTGTTACATCATAGAATAAGATTCCCGGTATGGGAAAATCTGGAATCTCACGGATGCTTTTGATCAATGTTTCTTTGCTCATAATCAATCTTTTGGATATTATTAAATAAATAGTTTGTTTCACGTGGAACACAGGTTACCTTCCGCAAAGTACCAAGAGTACATTGATGTCGCTTGGGGATACTCCGGGGATGCGGCTGGCTTGTGCTATGGTCTCTGGATCTATCTTGGTTAGTTTCTGTCTGGCTTCGATGGAGAGCGATTGCAGGCTGTTGTAGTCGAACTTGCCTTTGATTTTGATGCTTTCCAATCGGGCCAGCTTGTCTGCGATGATTCGTTCGCGTTGAATATAGCCGTCGTACTTGATGAGAATTTCCGCAGCTTCGATAATCTCTTCCCTTCGCTCTTTGATTTTGTCCAACTCTCTGTGAAGGGCATCTACGTGCTCTGCCATATTTGTCAGGGTAAGCTGAGGGCGGTTGATGAGGTCAACCAGTTTGCAACCGTGGCGTAGGGGAGTGGTGCCCATAGCTTCGAGTGTAGGATTGATCAATGCTGCTTTTATCGAGAACTGCTGGCAGAACTCCACAATGTGATTTAAGGCATTACGTTTTTTCTTCAACAATGCGTAGCGGTCAGCCTTGGCCAGGCCAAGCTGATAGGAGCGTTCAGTCAGTCGCATATCGGCATCATCCATGCGAAGTAGGATGCGGTATTCGGCCCTGGAGGTGAACATACGGTAGGGCTCATCTACGCCCTTGGTCACCAGATCATCGATTAATACGCCGATATAGGCCTCGTCGCGTGCCAGGGTAAAGGGCTCTCCTCCGTGGCAGTTGATGTGCGCGTTGATACCGGCAATGATGCCTTGTCCTGCAGCCTCCTCATAACCCGTAGTACCATTGACCTGTCCGGCAAAGAAAAGGTTCTTGATAAGTTTGGTTTCTAAGGTGTGTGTCAGTTGGGTGGGGTCGAAGTAGTCATACTCTATGGCATATCCTGGTCTGTAGATGACCATGTCGCGGAAAGCCGGAATCTTCTTGAGTGCCTCAATCTGTATCTCCATGGGGAGTGATGAGGAGAATCCGTTGAGGTAGAGTTCCTGTGTGCTCTCTCCCTCCGGTTCCAGGAAGAGCTGGTGTTGGCTCTTGTCGGGGAAGGTGACGATCTTGGTCTCTATGCTGGGACAGTAGCGTGGACCTATGCTCTGGATCTGCCCGTTGAATAGGGGAGATTCAGGCAGTCCGCGTCTCAGGATCTCATGCGTCTCCTCATTGGTAAAGCAGGTCCAGCAAGGCCGCTGCTTGAGGATGCGTTGGGGCATATCCAGAAAGGAGAACTTATGGAAGTCGGCCTCACCATCCTGTATCTCCATCTCTTCGAAATGTACGCTGCGTCCGTCTATTCGTACCGGGGTACCTGTCTTCATGCGCCCGTATGTGATGCCGTGAGCTGCGATGGATTCAGTCAGTTCGTAGGATGCAGGTTCAGCCATACGTCCGCCAGGCAGCATGGTCTTGCCCACGTGCATCAGTCCGTTAAGGAAGGTGCCGGCTGTCAGCACCACACATTGAGCCCGGAAAGTAACTCCCCAGGCTGTTTCCACCCCTTTCACCGTACCCTCTTCCACAATAATCCGGCGTACCGTATCCTGCCAGATATGCAAGTTAGGTATGTTTTCCAGAATCTCCCGCCATGTCCAGATGAATTTGCCGCGGTCGCATTGCGCTCTAGGGCTCCACATGGCCGGACCTTTGGAACGGTTCAGCAGGCGGAACTGTATGGCTGTGCGGTCGGTGACAATACCTGTATATCCGCCCAACGCATCAATCTCCCGCACGATTTGTCCTTTAGCAATGCCTCCGATGGCCGGGTTACAGCTCATCTGTCCAATCTTGTTCATGTCCATGGTGATGAGACAGGTCTTGGATCCCAGATTGGCTGCCGCAGCGGCTGCCTCACATCCGGCATGTCCCGCGCCAATGACCACAACGTCGTAGTTAAATTCCATACTTTGTTTCTATTATATTCGGTTCTTTTCTGCGAGGGAGGAGCTGTCCGTTAGTGGGCTTTCCCTCGCTCTTTTCTTGTTATTCTTTGTAGAGCCGCTTTTTATTTGCGTTTAAGTCATGTAGTCAGATCTCTTTTGAGTCCTTCTTCCGGTCTCTTTTCCCGGTTCTGCTCCTTGGATAGTTCGCTATCCTTCTCATAAAACAGGGAAGTCATCCTCGAAAATAGCTCTCAAAACAAACCCGGTCATAACTAAACAGGCTCTTGGTAATGCGAGGCAAATGTAGATAAAATCTGCGAGATTTTGCCCCGGTAAGAGGAAGAATAAGCGAATTCTCTATCACAACCGGTGAGCAGGAAATAAAATGAGGGATATGTGGCTGCGTGATGCTGTGCAATCGGAGAAATTGTTGTACCTTTGCACCTTGAAATAATTAGATTTAGAAAGACTGAATGAAGACATTTGAAGAACTCGGTGTGTCGGCTGAGATACGCCGGGCTATTGAGGAGATGGGGTATGAGCACCCCATGCCTGTACAAGAAGAGGTGATCCCCTATCTGTTGGGGAGAAATAATGATGTGGTAGCCCTGGCGCAGACCGGTACCGGAAAGACCGCTGCCTTTGGCTTACCCTTGTTGCAGAAGATAGATGTAGAGCGCCTGCAACCCCAGTCGCTCATCCTTTGTCCTACCCGTGAGCTTTGCCTGCAGATAGCAGGTGACTTAAGCGACTACTCCAAATACATCGACGGACTCCACGTATTGCCCGTCTATGGCGGATCGTCCATCGAGAGTCAGATCCGTGCCTTGAAGCGTGGGGTACACATCATTGTTGCCACCCCTGGCCGACTCATAGACTTGATGGAGCGGGGTACCGTCTCCTTGGCCACCATCGAGAATGTGGTGATGGACGAGGCTGATGAGATGCTGAACATGGGATTTACGGAGAGTATCAACACCATCCTGGCACAGGTGCCGGAGGAGCGCAATACGTTGCTTTTCTCCGCTACCATGAGTCCTGAGATTGCCCGGATAGCCAAGAACTATTTGCGCGATGCCAAGGAGATAACCATCGGTCGCAAGAACGAGAGTACCGGCACCGTGAAGCATCTCGTCTTCTGTGTTCATGCCAAAGACAAATATGCTGCCCTGAAGCGCATCGTGGACTACTATCCCAAAATCTATGCTATCATCTTCTGCCGCACC
Organism: uncultured Mediterranea sp.; assembly: GCA_946056155.1. Taxonomy (GTDB): domain Bacteria; phylum Bacteroidota; class Bacteroidia; order Bacteroidales; family Bacteroidaceae; genus Bacteroides. The sequence goes on from CAMGIP010000069.1 coordinate 7,436, forward strand.
CGTAAGGAGACACAGGAGATTGCTGATAAACTGATGCAGGAGGGGTATAATGCCGACTCGCTGCACGGTGAACTTTCGCAGGCACAGCGCGACCTGGTGATGCAGAAATTCCGCGTGCGTCATCTCCAGCTTCTGGTGGCTACCGATGTGGCTGCCCGCGGATTGGATGTGGACGACCTGACCCATGTCATCAACTTCGGATTACCCGACGACGTGGAGAGCTATACCCACCGTAGCGGACGTACCGGACGTGCAGGAAAGACCGGCACCAGCATCGCCATCATCAACCTCCGTGAACGGGGCAAGGTGAAGGAAATCGAGCGCATCATAGGCAAGAAGTTTGAAGAGGGGAAGATGCCTACCGGCAAGCAGATTTGTGAGAAGCAGCTCTATCGCGTAATCGATGAACTGGAGAAGGTAAAGGTGAATGAGGAGGAGATTGCCGACTTCATGCCGGATGTGTTCCGCAAGCTCGATTGGCTGTCGAAGGAGGACCTCATCAAGCGCATCGTCAGCCATGAGTTCAACCGCTTCTTAGAGTACTATCGCGACAAGGAGGATATCCAGCAGTTGCTCGCTTCGCCTGCCAAGGAGAAAGGGGGAAAATCGCAGGGTGCAGGCAAGGGGCAGGGGGCCAAGGCATCCCGCAGCCGGAAGGCGGAAGAGGGATTTGAACGTGTCTTCATCAACCTTGGCAAGAAGGACAATTTCTTCCCCAACGACCTGATAGGTCTGATCAACCGCAACACACGTGGCCGGGTGGAACTGGGACGGATAGACTTGATGCAGACCTACTCCTTCTTTGATGTGGAGGAGAGTGAGGCCCGTCAGGTGGTCAAGGCACTTAGCCGGACACAATGGAACGGACGGAAGGTGGTAGCCGAATTGGCTGATCAGACTTCGGGTGAGGAGAGTCGTGGCAAGCGTCAAACCAAGGAGTCTGAGGCTGTCGGCAAGAAATCCAAGAAGGGAACTGGACGGGATGCGGACAGAGCCTCTGTCCGTGGCCAAGAGAAGGGCGAAGAGAAACCTGCCAAGCGGGCGAAGCCCTCTCGCGAAGAGCGGGGATATACCAAGCCGCGTGGCAAGAAGGATGACTGGAAACAGTTTTTCCAGCACGATTACGAACTGCGTGGTCCCGAACCTGATTTCAGCGAAGAGGGTTGGGCAAAGCCTTCCAAGAAGAAAAAGAAATAATCGAGTAGGGGGAATCACCTTGATGCCTGCTTGCTGAGGAGATAGCCTATGAGGAACCTGTGGCGGAGAGTAGGTTTCCTGAAACAGACCGTAGATAATTACTGTGAGAAGCCTTCAGGTAACCGACATATTCGCAATGTCCTGAAAAATTGATTTTTTGGAACCCGTCAAGGGTCTTTCCATAGCAAAAATCCCTGGCCGTTGACCGGGGATTTTTGCTATGCAGACGAGGACCGCTTTGTATGGCGATGCCCTACTTATTCTATAACAAACAATTACTTTTCCTTTTCCAGCAATTGTCGCAATTCCTTCACCCCTTCCGAGGCCCCTTTGCGGATGACGTGGATAGGACGCATCGTGTGAGCATCCACCGGTTTGGGGTCGATGAGATAGACTTCAGCCTCTGCGGGAGCATAATGGAGGAGACCAGCCGCAGGATAGACATTCAGGCTGGTGCCGATGATGACCAGTATGTCAGCCTGCTCCACATAGCCGATGGCCGTCTCTATCTCCGGTACCGCCTCGCCAAACCATACGATGAAGGGTCGCAGTTGGCTACCGTCGCCCGCCTTGTCACCCATCTTTACCTCATACTCCTCCGGTCGAAGCTCTTTGATGTAGTGCGGATTGTTCGGGTCGCGGCTGGAGCACACCTTCGTCAGCTCCCCATGCAGATGGACCACGTGCGAACTGCCGGCCCGTTCGTGCAGATTATCCACATTCTGTGTCACCACCGTGACGTTGAAATCCTTCTCCAGTTCAGCCACTCCCCGGTGTCCCTCATTAGGCTCCACCTCCAGCAGCTGTTTACGTCGTTCATTGTAGAAGTCAATCACCAGTTGCGGATTGCGGGCATATCCCTCGGGAGTAGCCACCTGTTCCACTGGATATTTGTCCCACAGTCCTCCCGCATCGCGAAACGTACTGATTCCACTTTCGGCACTCATGCCTGCACCGGACAAAACTACCAAGTTTTTCATACAGCTCATTTTTATTAGACGTTAGACATTAAATCCTACAAAGGTTGAGGTGTGTCATCCCTCCTTTCCTTGATGGGGGAGACCGGGATGTTCCGTGTAACCTTTTCACGGGCAAATGTAGATAAAATCTGTGATATTTGTCACAGCCGGGAGAAAGAATAATCATTTCCCGTGGATAAAAGCAAAAAAATGGAAAAAAATGCACTAAAGGTATATGAAACAGGCTATGATTCAAATAAAAGGCGTAATTTTGCCGCCTAAATTGTATAAAGAATATGGATAAATTCAGTTACGCTATCGGTTTGGGCATTGGCCAGAACCTGTTGAGCATGGGTGCCAAGGGCATTGCTGTGGAAGATTTTGCACAAGCCGTGGGTGATGTGTTGAGTGGAAACAAACTTGCCATGAGCCACACGGAGGCTCGTGACATCGTGAATAAGTTCTTTGAGGAGATGGAGAAGCAGGTGAATGCGGCCAACATTGAAGCCGGACAGCGCTTCCTTGAAGAGAACAAGAAACGCGAAGGCGTGGTGACCCTGCCCAGCGGTTTGCAGTATGAAGTGATTAACGAGGGCGACCTCAACGCAGAACGTGCCAAGGCTACGGACCGTGTGGAGTGCCACTACGAAGGTACCCTCATTGACGGTACCCTCTTTGACAGCAGCATCAAACGCGGACAGCCCGCAACCTTTGGTGTCAACCAGGTTATTCCCGGATGGGTAGAGGCTTTGCAGCTGATGCCCCAGGGAGCCAAGTGGAAACTCTATATCCCGAGCGATTTGGCTTATGGAGCACACGGTGCCGGTGAGATGATTCCTCCCCACAGCACCCTCATCTTTGAGGTAGAACTGCTCAAGGTCCTCAAGTAAAGCCTTCGGTTCTCCCGTAGGTGTTACACAAGATATGGAACGTGTACGGGTGGTATAAACGTGTACACATTATATATAAGGAAAAGTGAACAAACTAATAATTATAACAATAGCAATGAAAAAAGTAGCAATTATCATGTCTATGGCTGCAGCTGCCTTTATGGCATCCTGTACCGCACAAAGCCCCAAGGCTAAACTTTCTAACGATCTTGACTCACTCTCTTACGCTATCGGTATGGCACGTACCGAGGGTCTTGATCAGTATCTGGCTCAGCTGGGCGTTGACTCTGCTGGCATGGCAGACTTCATCAAGGGTTTCAACGAAGGATCATCCATGATTAGCGACAAGGATGCAGCTTACATGGCAGGTCTGCAGATTGGCCAGATGGTCAGCAAGCAGTGGGTAGAGGGTTTCAATCGCCAGATTTTCGGTGATGATAGCGTAAAGAGCATCAGCCGTGAGAACCTTCTCGCAGGTTTCGTAGCTGGAGCTATGAAGCAGAAGGGTGCCATGACTAAGGCTGAGGCCCAGGAGTACATGAACAAGAAGATGGATGCCATCAAGGAGAAAGCCATTGCCGAGAAGTATGCCGACAACAAGGCTGCAGGTGAGAAATTCCTCGCAGAGAACAAGACTAAGGAAGGTGTGGTAACTACTGCCAGTGGTCTGCAATATAAGGTGATTACCAAGGGTACAGGTGCTATTCCCGCTGACAGCAGCCGTGTAAAGGTACACTACCGCGGTACACTGATCGATGGTAAGGAGTTCGACAGCTCTTACAAGCGCAAAGAACCCACCACCTTCCGTGCCAACCAGGTGATCAAGGGTTGGACCGAAGCCCTGACCATGATGCCTGTAGGTTCCAAGTGGGAACTCTATATCCCCTACGATCTGGCTTACGGTACTCGTGAGACCGGTGGAGATATCAAGCCCTACTCAACCCTCATCTTCGAGGTTGAACTGCTGGAAATCGTTAAGGACGAGAAGAAGAAAAAATAATCCATCCTTTATCGGATGACTCTGCTGCCGCCCTGTGGACTGTATCCATGGTGCGGTAGCACTTTTTTTGTCCATATTCTCCTGCAATTCCACAGAAAATCTCCAAAATCATACTTTTTCTGCAAAAAACAGGGCTATTTTATAGACATATTAAAATAAATCTCTATATTTGCTTACTTTTTGATAACAAAGTCATCGTTTTGCATAGAATGATGGCCAAGTAAACTAAAAACCAAGAAACACATACCAAATTACGATTATGGAAAAAATTGACTCTTTAGACAGGCAGATTCTGGAGATTATTTCGCAGAATGCCCGCATACCATTCAAGGACGTAGCAGCCGACTGTGGCGTGTCACGTGCAGCCATCCATCAGCGTGTGCAACGCCTCATCGACCTGGGGGTTATCATCGGTTCAGGCTATAACGTCAACCCCAAGTCGTTGGGTTACCATACGTGTACCTATGTGGGAATCAAGTTGGAAAAAGGCTCTATGTATAAGTCGGTAGTGTCCGAACTGATGAAGATACCCGAAATTGTAGAGTGTCACTTCACCACCGGTCCTTACACCATGCTCACCAAGCTCTATGCCCGCGACAACGAACATCTGATGGACCTGCTCAATAACCGTATGCAGGAGATACCCGGTGTGGTAGCTACTGAGACGCTTATCTCCTTGGAGCAGAGCATCAAGAAAGAGATACCCATTTGTCCTGAGCAGTAAGGATGGAGTGGCTCACCGATCATCATCTGGCAGGGATAACGATAGGTATCTGCACCTTCCTCATCATCGGTCTTTTCCACCCTGTGGTGGTGAAGGCCGAGTATTACTGGGGCACCCGTTGCTGGTGGGTATTCCTGCTGTTGGGAGTGGCAGGCACTGTGGTATCGCTTGTTGTGGATAGCATTCTGCTCTCCTCCCTATCCGGAGTCTTTGCCTTCTCTTCTTTTTGGACCATCAAGGAGATTTTCGAGCAGGAAGAGCGCGTCAGGAAGGGGTGGTTTCCCAAGAATCCGCGTCGTACCTACAAGTTTTGAGAAAAACTTTCCTCTTTTTTTGCATAATTCGGCAGAAAGCCCTATCTTTGCACCCACTTCCATAGGGAAGTATCTTTAGGACTTGTAGCTCAGTTGGTTAGAGCAACAGACTCATAATCTGGAGGTCCCAGGTTCAAGCCCTGGCTGGTCCACGAAGAAAATCAAGCACTTACAGAGTTTCTGTAGGTGCTTTTTCTTTTGCGGGTGACCTTCAAGTGACCTTTTCGAAGAGAAACTATGTAGTGGTGACCTTTTGAAATTTCATGGAATTGCATAGTTTTTTTATAGATTTATATTTCATTGCGAACTTTATATAAGAGAACGTGATGCACATTTCCAATTGAAATTTCACTAAGTATGTTTGTAAGCCGTTGAAAACGGAGAATAATCCCATTAGTAGGCTAAATTAGAGATTAATTATTACTTGAGTTTCCCACATCTATAGAAGCAGCTGTAGTAGGGATTGGCACTCTGGTTTTTAATGTTAAACAATTCATATTTAGGCCTTTCTCTCTTTTTGCTTAAAAAGTGTAAAGCCTATGCCCGGTCATCGAAATTTTGATTATATCTGAGGATGCATTC
>CAMGIP010000070.1 GCA_946056155.1 uncultured Mediterranea sp.
ATTTTTGCGGTGCGAATATAACAACTAAAAAAAACATATTTATCATGAAAACAGTATTTAATGTAGTTTTAGGTCTTTGTGCACTGGCACTTGTCTATATTTGCTATGCCAGCATCATGGGACCTATTGACTTTGAGGAAGCAAAAAAGCACAGAGATGCAGCAGTTATTGCACGTCTGATTGACATCCGTAAGGCACAATCAGAGTACCGTAACCGCCACAACCAGCAGTACACGAACAACTTCGATACGCTGATTGCTTTCATCAAGCACGACAGTCTGCCGTTCATCTTCAAGCAGGGCGAATTGACCGATAAGCAGCTGGAAGATGGTCTGACGGAAAAGAAGGCTATCGCTATCGTCGAGAAGGCCAAGAAAACAGGTCGGTACGACGAAGTGAAGAAGTGGGGTCTGGAGAACTTCAAGCGTGAAACGATGTGGGTGGCTGTTAAGGATACGGTGTTCCCCAAGGATTTCAATGCTGACTCTATCAGATATGTCCCCTTCGGAAACGGTGCACAGTTTGAAATGGCTACCCGTAACGATACAGCCAAGTCTGGTGCTCCCTTCTGCCTGCTCGAAGTTAAGACTCCGTACGAAGTATATCTGAACGGACTGAACGGTCAGGAGATTGCCAACCTGAAGGACTTGCAGGTAAAGCTGGGTAGATATTGCGGTCTGAAGATCGGTGACCTGGAAACGGCCAACAACAACGCCGGTAACTGGGAGTAACCCTCTAAGCAACATCTGCCGACAACAGTCAGAAAGAATCGGAGACGATGCCATAACGAGTCGCTGACGATTCAATGAAAGTACCTTTGAGTCAGAAACGATTCGAAAGAGTCAGAAGAAGAGGCCGGGACATCCGACAAACCACTTCTTCTGACTCTTGTTCTATCCTTACCCTACATATCTTATGGACTATACGCAACCCAACTCACCATTGAACGTTATCCCCTCAGCAGATGCCCCCACGGCTGCCACCACAACGAGTTCAGCAACTGGCACATCGGCACTCTCTGCGACCGATGAAACGGCACCGAAGCTGATCATTCGCCTCAGTACAGAGGAGTTTGCCTTCACCATCACCCGTGGCAAGGAGGAGAAGCCGGATCGCCCCTACAGCTGTTATGCCGTGGATGAGACCCGATCGCTCACGGCCAACCTGAAACGGTTTGTCCGGGAAAAGGAGTGGAAGGCTCGCACCTTTGGGGAGGTGAAGGTGGTAATGGCCAATAACCGGTTTACCCTGATGCCCTTGGAACTTTTCGAAGATGAGCAGGCGGAGCTCCTCTTCTACCACAACCTCTCTCCGATGGAGAACGAGGAGGTGAAGTACAACATCTTGCCGGGGAGCAATGTGGTGGTGCTCTTTGGTATAGACCGCAGCGCGGCACGATTTCTCAACGAGCAGTGGGGACCGGTAAGGTTCTATTCGCAAGCAGCTCCGCTCATTGAGCATTTAGCCACGATGAACAGGCAGCAGAATCGCCAGAGGCTCTTTGTCAACCTCCACACCAACCTCATGGAGGTCTATGCCTTTGAACGGGGCAAGCTGCTGATGGGCAATGCGCAGGAGTGCAGCTACACCACCGACCGCCTCTACTATCTGCTCTCGCTCTGGAAGCAGCTACAGCTTGACCCCATGGAGGAGCAGATCACCCTCTGCGGCAACTCCCGGGAGGTAAGCCAACTGGTGCAGTTACTGCGCCGATACATCCGCCACGTGGAGACGATGCCTGAAGCAGAATATCCCGACCTCTCCCTACTCACGGAGTAGGAGACACCTCATTGTAAACAAGTAATCATCATTGACCCACTATGCGAGTTATCAGCGGAATTTATAAACGGAGACGGTTTGAGGTGCCCCGCACCTTCAAGGCCCGTCCCACCACAGACTTTGCCAAAGAGAATCTATTCAATGTGTTGAACAACTACTTCGACTTTGAGGAGGAGCAGGTGCGTGCCTTAGACCTCTTTGCCGGTACAGGAAGCATCAGCATAGAGCTGGTGTCGAGGGGATGCAGCCAGGTGGTTAGCGTAGAGAAGGACCGCGACCACTATGCCTTCATCCGCAAGGTGATGCAGGAGGTGAAGACGGAGGTAGATGTGCCCATCCTCGGCGACGTATTCAAGTACATCCGCGGATGCCGCCAGCAGTTTGACTTCATCTTTGCCGACCCTCCCTACGAACTGGGCGAGCTCCCTACCCTACCCGACCTCATCTTTGAGCAGGGGATGCTGGCGGAGAACGGCCTCTTTGTGCTGGAGCATGGCAAGAAGAACAACTTCGAGAACCATCCCCACTTTGTGGAGCAGCGCACCTACGGCAGCGTACACTTCTCCTTCTTCAAGTAAAAACAGACTACACCTTCTCTCTCCTCTCCAACCCGAGGGAGGAAATCGTCCAAGAGCTAAGTACCATAAATCAGCAATCTCACAAGTTGTAAGTCTATCTGATGATTAGTTTGTTCAAACGAAAGTACTAACAAGTTGAAACATTACGTTCAAGCAGTGATGCTTATCATCTGAAAGTTGAGAATGGAGTTCTCCGACGGTCTGGGGGGGAGGGAGCATACTCCTGAGCCCGCATCTGCGTCTGCTTCCAGAGTGCCTCCACTTCACGATAGAGCTACTGATGTTTCTCGTCCTTGAGCCAAGCATCCAGCCTCATGCTCTCTTCGTTAGTGATTTCACCTTCAAGTCGGGCAATAATCAAATTCCATGGAATGTTCCTTTTATTCATACAAATACTCATTTTTTTGGGCCTTCATTAAGTAAAACCCAAAAAACGAGCCACTACCCTACCGAAAAAAGGAACTTTTTTGCAGGGAGCCATATTAAATAATATTAATAGGCTCAAACATCTACTCTCTGCGACATGCAGGCACCGGCCCTCTCATCCTGCTCCATGCAAGGGAGAACCTCACTTCTCTGCTACGAAGAACTCCTGCGGCGACTCGCGGCAGAGATTACCAAACTGCGAGGCGTTGAAAATCTTGACGTGCGAGCCGATGGTGTGACTTACCAAGTAGGTGTAGAGCTCACGGTAAGTCATCCCGGGGGTCTGACTCATGCAATCCACCAAGTTGTTGGAGAAGCGGTCGCTGAGCCAGGCACGGCACGCTATACTGTAGTTGTCGGGAAGGGAGGATTCCGTTTCAGAGGCGGAGGCGATGGAGAGCACGCCGGGAATGCCTTCGGCAGCCTTGGCTACACTCGACGAGAAGCAGGGCTCGGTACAAATGAGGATTTTACGATAACGCGAATCGGCCTGCATCGAGGTGAGGGTCTGCGATAGCATGTCGGTGGTGAAGTAGTCCGGAACGTCTAACCAGCTGAAAAAGCCGGGGCTACCGTGGCCTGACCAGTAGAAGAGGATGTTTGAGTTGCTATCACTCTCTACCACAATGGGCAGGTGGTTGCTCCGTTCTCCACGCAGGATGCGGCAGATGTCAGCGGCAGAGAGGGTGTCGGCCCGATAGTCTATCTTGACGTTCTGATAGAGGTTCATCCCACCTACCGAGGCATAGATCTCGCCGGGGGTGGGGTTTTTAGCGTGATAGGCTAAGTCATCGCGCATCACTAAGATGATGTGGTCATCGTCCCACCCCTGCCGCTTGAGCAGTTGATAGACATTGAGTACGTCGGTCTGGTGGCGGTAGTTGTTCCAGTTCTCCGATCCGGCCACTAACAGGGCCCAGCGGTCGTGGAGCTCGCCGTATCGGATGTCAGCCTCCGCATCATCAATTACCTGCTGCGACTGGGCGCGCCAGTTCCAGGAGGCCAAAGTTCCCTCGGTGCGGTTGTTGCCGTCTGACGAGGCGTAGTCTAAGGCCACGAACTTGCCATCGTGCACCACCCAGTGGACATAGGTGCTGTGAAGCACGCTGGTGTAGGCCTCGGCATCGAACTTAATCTCGCCCGAAGCGCCACGGAAGTCAATCAGGTAGTTCTGCTTCTCTAACTGGTTGAGGTATTGCGTCATGCCCATTACATCCCAGGCGTTAAGGCCGTGGCTCTCGCGTTGCGAGGTGATAATCGGAATAGCCTTGTTGAGTTTCGTTTCGTCGGTATGCTGGCAGTAGAAGGCGGCAAATCCGGTGAGCAGAAGGGCATCGTAGAGTTGCGCCTCGCTCATGGAGGGCATCTCCTGGAAGCGCTCTTCATAGCTGATCTGGAAACCGGAAGCGGGGTCGGCATACATGGCTACGCCCTCAACACCTTCGGCGGCTGCACCCTGTTTGAGCAGTTCGCTGCTCAGGGCGGCATCGCTGAAGAGAAGTCGCGGTGCCGCGTCACCGGCCTGTTGACGGAGCTGTAGCAACTGGGCCGTAAGCGCATCGTCGTCACAGACGCAGAGGGCAAAGTCTGCCCCCGAAGCCATCAGTTGCTGAGCCGACGAACGGAAGTCGGAGGCACCGGTAAAGCTATACTGACCGACCAGCCGGATACCCAACTCATTGGCCAAGAAGGGCACCCACTCGGCAAAGGTCTTGCCATAGACATCATCCGGGGCTAACAGGGCGATGGATTGGCCTCCGGTACCGGTCACGATGCTGAGCATCACCTCGCTCTGCGAGATATCGGTCTCGGTGAGCGACCAGAGGAAGGGGGTATCGGAGATGCTGGCCTCGTTGCAGGAGAACTTGCGGATAATCTCCTCCGAGGAGGCTACGGGCACAATCATCGGCTTCTCTGACGAGGCAAAGGCCGAGGCCATCACATCCACGTTCGTAGAGCGTTGCGGACCCACCACGGCGACAATCTCTGGGCGTGAAGCCAGCTCGGTAGCTAAGGCGGATAGCTCCTCGCTATCCTCGTCATGCCACTCCAACTCGAGGATGATACCTTGGTCGCACGCAGCCTGTGCCTGCCTGAAGTTATCGAGAAACCATGCTGCGGTCCGTTCATAATGGGCCTTATCTAAGGCGCTGTTGCTCAAGGGGAGCACCACGGCTACCTTCTGCACGATCCATGCGGCAGGCGGGTTGCCTCCGTTCGCGGAGGGGTCATCGTCACTACAGGCCGTTACGGCCCAAAGCAGGCTGCAGGCCATCAGCGCCATGCAGCAGCGGATAAGGGAAAATATCGTCTTCATCGTATGGATAATCTGTTTCATGTTTCATGTTTCGGAGATTGTTCATCCGCACGCTTACTGTCGGCTCTCAAAGGCGGCTTCGCGCTCAATGGCCTCAGCCACCACCTGCGGAAGCTGCGCGGCAAACTGCGACTTATACTTAGGAGCAAGCACCAGTTCGGTGTAACCCTCGCTCAGTCCGAGCGACTGGTGGCCGGGCAGCTCGCCCTCTAACCATTGCTCCACACAGAGCTGCATGATGCGGTCCATGTGCTTTACGCAAGAGAAGGGAACTCGGTCGGAATAGACCGACATGTCCTCGTCTATGCCCACGGTGTAAAACGAGTTGGTGGGATATTCACGGTTGTAGCGGAAGAGTCCCTGGGCACTGCCGCCACAGAGGGGGAGCACCAAGTCGAAGAGTTCGTTGATGTGGTAGGACTCCTGGTAGAGTTTGTCGGCCATGGCAAAGCCCAGGAAGCCCTCATCCATGATATAGGTATTGAGCGACTGCCCCTCACCGGCTGCAAAGCCATCGGTAAAGCCCTGAGTAGCCTCCTTCAGGATGGCCAGCTGCTCGTTGGCCTGAAAGATGGCCACACGGTTCACGTCCGTCATCTGCTGAGCGAGCCTTCCCGCGGCGAAGTTGACGCCATAAAAAGGAAGGTAGAGCGTATGGGCGTTGGGAATCTCCTTACGTGTCTCCAGGAAGAGCAGCTGCCGCTTGTCGCTCTCAGCAAACTGTGGGGCGAGCCGCACGACGAGCTCCTCAAAGCTGGGCTCGGTGATGATGTAGAGGCGGCGGTTGGGCTCCTCGGCATCCGCCTTCATGAAGTTCTCGACGTAGGCTGTGCCCTCCTCGTAGCTATAGGGCATCAGATGCTGTACCTTGAGTCCATGCTCCAAGGCCACCTTCTCCACCCCACGGTAGATGTTATCGACATACGATCGGTCACCCAATCCATCAATGGGATAAACCACCACAAGCATGGGCGTCTCTTCTTCCTGGTTTTCTTGCGGATTGTCGTCGCTGCAGGCAGATAGCCACAGCAAGGCCATCCACAAAGTAGAAAGGTATAAGATACGTTTCATAGATGAAATAATAGCGATTACTGCGCACAAATGTAGTAAAAATAGCTGATAACACAAATGCTACTCGACAGATATAGAACCTTTTCATCGGAACAACTTACTCAGAAAATCAATTTTTGCTCATTTCTTCAGAAGTTTCACCACAGACTCAATTTTCAGGGAAGCAAAACAAAAGATTTCACTTGTATTTTGCTATTTTTGCATAAAGGAAATTTAACGCATATAAAAAGAAAAATCATGTTAGAAACACTCTCCTTAGAAGCCCTGGCGCACTATACCCGTGGAATGGTGACCATGTTTTTCATTCTATGGACAGTCAACATTTTCAGACTCCGTCATCAGAGCAGCATGATGATGGTCATGACAATTACGGCCAGCTACATCACCTTTTGCTTCATTAAGGATGTAGTTTTCCTCTTCACGCCCAGCTCGAATCAACCGGTCATAGAAGGTATGGTCAGTCTGATTGATATCCTCTGCACACCCTTCATCACCGCCTTCTTTCTGGAAACGACAAAACCGGGCTTCATCACCGCTAAAAGGTTATTGTTTGGAATCCTCCTGTTCCTCCTACCTGTAGCCACATACATCGTCATCCAGAATGCTATCATCATTCAGATTACCTTTGCATTGTCGCTACTCTTCTCGGTTACGGGTTTTTTCTTCACCCTCTATTTTGCGATGCGTTACGACAAGTGTGTAGCCGACAACTACTCCTACACGCGGGGCATCAGCGTGACGTGGGTAATCGGATGCGCCATAGCCTACTTCTCTTGGTTCGCTATCTATTACCTCTGCTTTAATGACACCACATGGGCCAGCGAGGCGATATTCGACATATTCAGCATAGTCATGTGGATTTTCCTCTGGAATTTTAGCAGCAAACACCAGGTCATCGCCGAGATGCTGGAAATGGAGCCGACGGGCATGAGGATACGCACAGATGCAGGCCGGCCTCAGGAAGCCGGAGAGAGTATCTCACGGCAAGAAGCCACCGGGACCACCAAGCCTGCGGAAGTCAGGAAGCTCACGGCCAAGGAGAACTTCCTGACTCATGCTTTAGCCAAGAAGATGGAGGAGAAGGTCTATCTCAACCCCAAATTGTCGCTCAACGACCTGGCGTTGGCCATCGGAACCAATAAATCCTACCTCTCGGAGTACCTCAACAGTCAAGGCAAAAGTTTCTACGACTACATCAACGAATACCGCATTGCCGAGGCCTGCCGCATCTTCGACGCGGCACAAACGGGAGAACGCATCAGTATAGCCAATGTGGCTACGCGCAGCGGATTCAACTCCATCTCCTCCTTCAACCGCTACTTCTACAAGATTAAGGAGATGCCCCCTACCGTCTATCTGCGCCTCCGATTCATGGATAAGAGTTGAAAAGAGTTCAAGCCATATATACCTATATATATAGTCAGACGACACGAATTCAATCATTAAATTACATCCATATGAAACGCTTCTTTTCATGGGCATTAGTTGCCTTGAGCCTGTACGCAGGCTTTGCCTCCTGTTCCGATGACGACGATGAGGGGATTCCCGGGTTGATCGTCAATACGCCCACCATAGCCGTTGCGGGTACGGGCGGCACATTCGAAGTGCCAATCCTCACCAGCGGACTGGCCCGCGATGAGACCGTGCTGATTACCACCGATGCGGATTGGGTGAGCAACCTGCAAGCCACCAATAAGAACATCAGCTTTGAGGTGAGCAAGTCTCCGCTTGACGTAGAGAGCCGCACAGCTACCTTAAGCCTGAGCCTCTCCAAGCACGCCTCCATCAAGGCCACCTGCACCCTGACTCAGGGCAAGAACCATGAGAACTTCTACATCCAGATGGATGAGCTGCATGGCAACAGTGCCATCTACACGGTAACCCCCGCGCTATCGCAAAGCGAGGGCAACTTCATCTCCTACTGCTTCAGCAGCGACGAGTTCGCTCAGTACCAATCGGCCACAGAGGTCAAAGATGCCATCTGGGCCAAGCAGTTTGCCAAAGCAGAGGAGATAGCGGAGAAATTTGGCAGATACATCGCCACCTCCCTCTCTTATCGCGCACGCTCGGGCAGCGAAAGCACGCAAGAGTTGGTACGCGACCTGGAGCCCGGAAAGGAATATACCATCGTTGCTTTCGGGTATAAAGGCAAAGCTTACAATACAGCAGAGGAGATGGAAGTAACCACCGACTTAGTGACATACACCTTCGTCACTCCTGATAACGTGCCGGAAGTCACTCCTACCACACTCGACGTGAAGGTGAATGTACATGGAGCCCTGTATGATGTGGACATCAAAGCCGGTAACAGCGACGCCTACATCTATCCTCATAGTTCCAAGAAAGTCATGTACGATGATGCCTTCCCGACGGACGAGGTATTCGTCATCGACCGCATGTTCCATTACTATTCCGGATCCAACTATCAAAAAATACTGAGCGTGATGTACAAGCAGCAATACCAAAAAACATACTACAGAATCAAAAACAATACCGAAGGTATAGCATGTGCCGCAGCTTTCGACTCACACCTGAATCTACTCTGTCCACCCACCAAAACCTCCTTTACCGTAGGGGAACCCGAGCCCTCGGACATTGAACTGACCTTCTCCTTAGAGTTAAAGGCACGCAGGGTATGGATCACAGTGAAAGGCAACAAGAACGACCCCTTCCGCATGTTTCTGATGGATGAAGAAGAGATAGAAGCGGTCATGAGTGAAGGCCAGACGGAAGAGGAGAAAGAGAAGCTGCTGGCTAAATTCGTTCAGGAGAATGGCTTGAAAGGACAAAATCAATTCAACCAACTCTTCGGTATATGGCCAACAACCAAGTACGTGGCGGTAGCTGTAGGAGTAGCTGGATATGACACCGATGAAGCGCCCACGACGAAGGTCTTTAAATACAACTTTACCTCACCGGAAGCCACCATCAGCACGGCTACTTGCGCTTTCGACATCGTAAAATGCTTCGACAGCGTTGAATTTGGTGAAATGTTTGATAGTTACGGAAGAATAGGTTACCGCACGACGGCCTTCACCTTCACCCTGTCAGACGATGCCGAAGAGATCTACTACGACTATGATTACCTCAATGAGTTCTTAGAGGTCCAGAATGACTTTGAGGAGATGGGTATCAGTGATCGCTTTGAAGACTGGCAATACATGAGCATAGAGGTTGGTTATAAATACAATCGAATGGCCACCATATCAAGCAAAGGGGATCAAGATTTGATAATCTATGCCGCGGCCAAGGACAAAGAGGGTAACTTTGGTCCGATTTCCCGCTTCATCATGTCGTGCGACAAGATGCCTATATCGCCCATCAGCGACATCAGCGTATTCAATCCGAACGGTGGCGCAGAGACTAAGTCCATCCTGGCGCCCCAATGGAGCATCAAGAACGACATAAAGCAGTCCGAGGCAACTACCGCCGGCACGGCCACCCGCCGCAGCAGGTACATTCGAATCAAATAAATTTCTTCACAAGATACACAAATGGATAAACGTTAATCCATAAAAGAGAAACAGAAATGAAAAGCTATAGACAACTTGCCATGGGCCTGCTGGCCCTCATGGTTTGCATCGCACTGCCCTCGTGCAGCGATGACGATGATGACGAGGCCAAAAAGAAAGAGGCCATCAAAGAGGAACAAAGGGGCAACTTGGAACTGCTCAACCTGAAGAGAAACCTCTGCCTTGTCAACCTCAAGGGTGAACCTACGGAGGCCACCTTTGGACTTCCCGTAAGTGAGAGCAATACCGCTGAGCGCATCTACTACACCAAAGACCTGGATTCCGCCAAAAAGCGCTACCGGTCGCTCTTCCACAGCGAAACCGAGTGTTCGGAGGACGGCAACACCTATACGTTAGCCAACGAGCAAGGTACAGCCACCTTTACGGAAAGCAACGGCGACAAGGGCGAATTAGCTGTAGCTACTTTCGACGTACCCGGTCTAAAGGGACTCGTCAAGAAGGTTCACTTCATCGACTACAATCAACGTGGAGCGAATGCCTCCTGGGATTGGTTCGATTACCTGGATCCGGGAGAAATTGTGCGTGCTCGTGTGAATGGGACGGAATGGTGCGGTGTAGCCTTAGGTCCCCTCAAAGGCTCGGATGACACTTGGGTGCTCTTCACGCCCTCAATCCAGAAAGACCTGGAAAACTACAGCCCCACCGGATTCACCGACAAGACCATGATTCAGGACTACTCAGAGAGAATCTCTGTCATGGACTATATCGAATCGTACGATGAAGAGGAATTTGAATTGTTCTGCGAAAATGTATATTATTTCCTTTTCGTTCCGAAACTGGGATGCTCTGATGTGGAAGCGAACAAACAGTTTCTTGAGCGCGGCTACATTGATTATTGGCGGTGGGGGCACTGGAACAAATATACCTTCTTCTTCCAAGTGAAGGAGGAGGAGGAAACTGATAATTATATTGATTCAGGACACATTCCAGAGTCAGACAACCCCTTTGAACAGCATCCTGCTGATGATGCATTTGTGACTGTTTATTCCCGCTATCACATGCTACTGGATGTAAGGGATTACGATTCCCGTACTTCACTCTGGGACGTAACAAAAAAGGTTATCGACTCATACTACTACGAAGACTCCGTCATCGAATCTGGAATGCCTAATGAGTTTAGAACCAGTTTGCCACTCTGGACAACCCTGACCACCGTGACAAAAGGTGATCAGATTGAAATTATCGACTAAACCATCCAATCTTCAACAATCAAACATAAAAGATCAGATGAAAAGCTACAGAAAACTGACCATGGGCCTGCTGGCCCTGATGATTTGCATCGCACTGCCCTCATGCAGTGATGATGATGACGAGAACGAGAAAAAAGAGGCCGTGCTTGAGGAACAAAGGGGCATGGTGGAACTGCTCAACCTGCAGATGAACCTCTGCGTGATGAACCTCAAGGGTGAACCTACGGAGGCCTCCTTCGGCTATCCCGTGAGCCAGACCAATACCGCCGAGCGTATCTACTACACCAAGGACCTGGCTACTGCCAAGAGACGCTACCAGATGCTCTTCAACAGCGACACCCAGTGCTCTGAGGACGGCTGTACCTACACCTTAGCCAACAAGCAGGGCACGGCCATCTTCGCAGAGAGTGACGGCAATAAGGGTGAACTGGCCATAGCCACGTTCGATATACCCGGTCTGAAGGGGCTCGTCACCAAGATTCACTTCATCGACTACACCCAACGTGGACAAAATTCATCCGGGGATAAGTTCAGCCAACTGGTTCCAGGAAATATTGTACAGGTTAGCGTGAACGATACCGAACGCTATGGCATAGCCATGGGGCCGCTCAAAGGCTCGGATGACACCTGGGTAATCTTCACTCCCAGTATCCAGAAAGAGATGCAAGATTACAAACTCACCGGATTCATTGACCAGACCATGATTGATGACAACTTAGCGAAAATCAATCTCTTGGACTATTTTAAATCATACAGCAAAGAGGAATTTGATAAATTTTGCGATAGCATATGGGAATTCTTGTTCTGGACGGAATGCGCCGGTAATGGAAAGGAGAACTTAGACTTCGTAGAAGATATTTACTGTGAATATTGGCAATGGGGAGGCTGGAGCCGGCACAGCTACTTCTTCCAGGTACAAAACACGTCATTGGTACATGAATATACTTTTGACTACCATAACGTGCTAAACCGCACTACTAAGTTGACTTACAACCGCTATCACATGCTACTGGATAGTTATGGGTATGACACCCGTACATCACTCTGGAATATAAAGACGACGGTTGTGACAAACTACACTGTCGGTGGCACTAACACGACCACAACCGAAGATGAATTTCCAATGGAGTTTGGAGGATCATTGACTCTCTGGACGACAGTGTCCACGGTGACCAAGAGCGATAATATCGATATCTTGCAGTAAGCCATCACGAATTGCTATCACGGAATAAAGAGATTCAGACAACTGAGCATGGGTCTGAGATGCAACCAGAAGAGCCGCAAATCAGCTCTTCATAATTAACATATTTTCAAATGGAACCAAACAGAAAAAGAAGAATGCTCACTACATGGCTATGTATGCTGATGTTTGTGAGCCTGCAGGCACAGATCTCCTTGAAGGGAACTGTGGCCGATGCAGAGACCGGCGAACCGCTTATCGGAGCGACGGTTCGGGTAATTGACACCTCAATAGCCACCATTACCGATATCGATGGCCGTTTCACGATTGCGAATGTGCCCGCTGAGGCACGTCTCTTCGAGGTGGGCTATGTGGGCATGTTGACACAAACCCTGAAGATTGCAGACTACAAGGGGACCACCATTCTGCTGCAGTCAGACAACCTGCTCAGTGAAGTGGTGGTGACGGCCATGGGTATCTCGCGCGAAAAGAAAGCCCTGGGCTACGCTGTGAGCGAGGTGAAAGGTGAAGAACTTAACCGAGCGAGAGGCGGCGTGAGCAACCCTGTCAATGTGCTGCAAGGCAAGGTATCGGGCCTGCAAATCAGTAGCAACAGCGGCTCCATCGGCGGCTCATCGAAGGTGCTGATACGCGGTGTCAGCTCCATCTCGGGCAACAACCAGCCCCTCTTCGTCATTGACGGTGTGCCCATCGAAGGCAGTGACTTCAACAACAGCACCACCGGCGGCGGATGGGGTGGCTACGACTACGGCAACCTGGTGCAGGACATCAACCCCGACGACATCGAGAGCATCTCGGTACTCAAGGGGGCCAGCGCTTCGGCCCTCTATGGCTCACGGGCCAACAACGGCGTCATCCTCATCACCACCAAGCGCGGCCTCAAGGACGAGGGGCTGGAGGTATCCTACTCCGGCACCATGGGCATCGAGCGGGTAGGCAAGCTGCCTGAGTATCAGAACCAGTACGGTGGCGGCAACAGC
>CAMGIP010000071.1 GCA_946056155.1 uncultured Mediterranea sp.
TCTCCATCCACTCCTGATCTATGTATGAGCACAGGGATAGTCGCAATCCTTTCAGGCCTTCATTGTCTTTGATAAATTGTGCAAGTGACTTGGAACGGACATTGGTCGATGCCTTCACCTCTATAGGCACAACCCTTTCCTTATGCTGTATGACAAAGTTTATCTCTGCAGGAGTACGTTCATTGCTCCAATAATAGGGCGTAGCCCCCATCGACACCAACTCTTGCGCGACAAACTGTTCGCTGAAGGCTCCTTTAAACTCCGTGAACACCTTATTGTCAACAAGCATGTCCGATGCCGTAGTACCCGCCATACATTCCAACAGTCCGCAGTCGAGAAGAAACATCTTAAAGGCATCTGGAGAGGCATAGAACTTCAATGGTTTCCGGGCCTCACTTACTTTGGGTATGCGATGAACAATGCCTGCATCAACAAGCCACTGAATGGCGAGCTCAAAGTCGGCAGCCCGTGCCCCTTTCCTTACAGCTCCATAAATGAACTTTTTGTTTTCTTTGGCCAGTTGTGACGGCAATGACACCAGCACCTGCCCAATCCTTATTGACTCCCTTTCGGTCGTATGCTTGGAGATATCACGACGATAGGCCTCCAAAATAGCCTGCTGTTCCCTCCTAACTTCTTGTAAATCACTATGCTTTACATACTTTGACACCACATTAGGCATCCCCCCAACGTAGTGATATTGCCGCAAGAAATTCTCTAACTTGTCCCTCATCAAGTCGATGACCTTCCATTCGCACGAGTAAATAATCTCCTTCAGTTCTGACTTGCCCATCGCATCGAGAAACTCTGCAAAATTCATGGGGTACATGTTCAAGATGTCCACCTTACCAACGGGAAATGACTCACCCTGTCTCAGGGAGATACCAAGGAGCGAACCTGCCACCATCACATGGCATTCAGGCATCTTCTCGTAGAAATATTTCAGCGAATGCAGTCCGCGTTTCACTTCCTGTATCTCATCAAGAATGACCAATGTCTTGCCCGGTACTATCTTTACCCCCCGTGATTACCTGTATGGACAACAGGATGCGATCCATATCATAATCCACTGCAAACAACTCCTTGGCTCTTGGTTCTTCATCACAGTTGATATAGGCTACGTTCACATATTCCTGTTTACCAAATTCACGCATTATCCATGTCTTACCGACCTGACGTGCACCCAGCAATACAAGAGGCTTGCGGTCATTCCTATTCTTCCATTCGGTTAATTCGCTGTAAATCTGTCTCTTCATAAGGTTTCATATCTTAATCTCTGATACAAAATTACACTTTTTCGATGATACATTCAATGAAATCCCACACTTTTTCGACGTTATAGTATGTTAATTCATACACTTTTTCGATGATATATTACGCGAAAACCCACACTTTTTCGATGATAAGTAGAATATAATGTAAAATAGAGTGCTGCTTCGCTGCTGTTAGAGGGGTGCTCCTCCATAGCTGATTCGTAGTGGAATCCTCCTATTTTTCATCGTT
The DNA here is from genome assembly GCA_946056155.1 of uncultured Mediterranea sp. Classification (GTDB taxonomy): domain Bacteria; phylum Bacteroidota; class Bacteroidia; order Bacteroidales; family Bacteroidaceae; genus Bacteroides. Next base: position 1,504 of record CAMGIP010000071.1, read on the forward strand.
CTCCTATCGTTGTCCGTTCGTTCTTCGATTGTTCTCCTATTGGTGATTAGAGGAGAATCGGACCAGCATAGGAGGAGCATCGGACCAGCATAGGAGGAGCCTATTTTCAGCTTTTGATAAACGTTGGTCAAAATGTCAAAGAACGCTTTCCCTCTCTTGGGCATGACAAAAGTACGTCAATTCGAGCTGGTGCACTTGCTTTGGGTGCGATACGTTGCTTTCGTTGCGATTGGTCACACTTTTTAAGTCTTCAGGGTATGATTTCACATTCGTTTGCTGTTTCTGTAGCTCGTGCGACTTGCAAGGACTCTTTAGGTGCCATTGATTTCCATATCAGGAAGCAGTTAGATACCTGATACACAAATCTTATCGGTAGATTCGATGATTTCAAAAGAGGTACGCCATAGGTCATTTCACCATTGGGGAGCACTGACGCAGAACAAGGAGTGATTCTGGACCCATATTGAAGAGGAGATCAACGATGCTGAGATTGGGCAGAAAGCCTAACTTCTGGTCAAAAACCTGATAATAAGGCACAGGAACAAAGTTGGGATCGGTCTGACGATAGTCGCGCTTGGGGTGAATCAGCTCGCGAAAATCATCCACATCGGCTGAGGTTGTCTCTACCGGTTTAAATTCTGTTGTTCGGCTCACATGAGGCTCCATGTCGATGAGGGAGCAGATGAGCTGCATCAACGCCTCATTGAAATCAACAAGGTAGGGGTATTTCTTTTCGTAGAAGGGGCGGAAATCATCGGCATAATACTCAAAGAATGGGGAGTGGTTGTAGGCGGAGGTGAGGGCATTCCAATGAAGGTGACGCCAATTGCCGTGGTCACTGATGCGGATGTCGCGCAGGAGGCACTTTTCCGTAGCGGGTTTCTCGGTGGGAATGGTCAGGGGTAATACTCCTTCGGGTGCAGCGATGAGACAACGGTTGCGATAGGTCTGCTTGACATAGTGGTCCATCTGCTCCACCTGCACACGGGGGTAGGACAACAGCTTGGTGTAGTACTGCACGGGAGCTAAATAGGCGGTGGATAAAAGGACAGTCGAGTTCATTGTTCGAATTATCAATAATGTTCAGTTGGGTCTAACCGCAAAACAGCAGCAAAAGCAATAAGCGTCAACTGATATTTCAATTATAAATTGTAAATTATAGTAAGCGTCAACTTGTTAACCCAATTATAAATTATAAATTAAATAAATAGAGTCATTCCACAGCTCTTCCGATTCTTGCCCAACGAATCTCCTTCATCCAAGGGGTATGGGGAGTCTTGGAGAACCAGATATGCGTAGCCTTGCCGATGAGGTGGCTGTGAGGCACGAAGCCAAAGAGACGGGAATCGCTCAGATTGACGGGATTGTTAGTCCCCATCCAGTAGTAGTCCTGGGTGAACCGGCAGGCGCTGACAGGAACCCCATCCACCTGGAGTTCTCCCCTGACAATCTCTGCCCGACGGTGCTCATGAATCACCAAAGTGTTTCTCAGCAGGGTGATGTTCCAGGGAGTGACCTTGATGAGAGAGCCTCGCGAGGGAACCACCAACAGATGTACCCCCTCGCTACGTACGGGAGTAAGCACTACGCGACTGGACTTCTCCTGTTCCAAGAGGTAACGCTCATAGCTGCTGAAGCTACGGACGTGACGGATGCTATCGCCCCAAAGGAGTCGGTTCTGCGAAAGCTGAAGGCGATGGAGAAGTGAGTCCATTATAGCCTCATCCTCAGCAGGATAACTGTATAATGTCTGCAAATTAGGATCCCAAGTAGCCGGTTCTTGCACAGCATAGAGACTATCTACATAGAGCGTATCGCCCGGTAACCCAAGCAGGCGGCCGATGTAGAGGTCACGACGGCAGATCAGCGAATGTTGGGTCTGTGCAGGATGGTTGAAGAGAGCAATCTCACCTCGCCGTCCTGGCTGCTCATGCAGCCGATGATAGCCCAACCACCCCTCCAACGGGGTACGCCAACCATAGCTCCAACGGTTGACCAGGATGCGGTCGCCCGGCCAAAGGCTATCCTCCATTCCCTCGGAAGGGATATAACAGGAGGTGGCTACCCCACAATGGAGCGCCACTACCACGGCCCCAATGGCAGCTATCCATCCCATCCATCGGAACATCTTGATGCCTGACCGCCTCTCACTCATTAATCCACCCACTTGAAGAAGCGGTTCCAGCGGATCTTGCCGTCGAACCACCCGCGGTCCTTATCCAAAGAAAGCCAAACCACAATAGGCTTGCCCACCACATGGTCTTCGGGTACAAAACCCCAGTAGCGTGAGTCGGCCGAGTTGTGGCGGTTGTCACCCATCATCCAATAGTAGTCCATGCGGAAAGTATAGGTAGTGGAGAGCTCTCCATTGATGTAGATTCCATCCTCCCGGCGCTCCACCCGATTGCCCTCATAGGCCTCGATGCAGCGTCCGTAGAGAGCCATATGCTCGTCGGTCAGTTCAATGGTACTTCCCTTGGAGGGAATCCAGAGCGGTCCATAGTCATCCCGAGTCCAGTGAGTCAGCAGGTTGAGCGGATAAAGGTCACCGGCAAATGCTTCCGGTTCACGCACAATGCGGTGGATGAGTCGTTTGTTGGCCAACATGGACTCATAGACTGCCTTGGTCAGGGGTAGATGATAGACAGGAGCCAAACGGCCCTGTTCGTTGCGACGGTTGAGACCCATCTGCACCAGTCCCTCCTCCCAGGAGGGGTCGGCCGACATCAGCAGCTGGTCATCCAGGCTGATGCCCCAGTCACGGAACATCTCCTGCGAGATTTCCGGTCCGGTAGTCTGTACGAAGTAGTTGAACTGTACTCCCTCGGGAGTAGGTTCCTCCTTGCCGTTGATGAAGATAGTGCCTTGTCTGATCTGCAACGTATCGCCCGGCAGAGCCACACAGCGCTTCACATAGTTCTCCCGCCGATCCACAGGGCGGACTACCACCTCACCATACATGGCCGGATTCTCCATAATCTGCTTTCGTCCGGCCGCATAGTAGAGGTCATAGACGATGCGCCGCTCGCGAGCCGAGAGACTGTCCATGTTGGGTTTGTTGGGATAGTACCGGCGTCCCACCTCGTAGGCAAGGCTGTAGAAATCAGTCTGTTGATAGTTGAGAGCTACCGTATCTCCGGCGGGGAAATTGAAGACCACAATATCGCCCCGCTTCACCTTACCGCATCCCGCCACACGCTTGTAGTCCCATTTGGGCCACTCGATGTACGACTTGCAGTTGAACACCGGCAGGGTGTGCTGCACCAAGGGGAGCGAGAGGGGAGTCTGCGGCACGCGCGGACCGTAGCTCATCTTGCTCACGAAGAGGAAATCACCCACGAGGAGCGACTTCTCCAAGGAGGAAGAGGGAATCTGGTAGTTCTGGAAGACGTAGATGTTGACGAAATAGACAGCCACCAAGGCAAATACCAGGGCATCCACCCAGCTCATCACACTACGCACCAAACTGCTCTTGGCGGTTCTCCAGGCCCCCCAAGGGATGAATCTTGTGATGTACGCATCGAATATCAGGGGGAGCACCACGATGCCGAGGAGGCTCTTCACCCAACAGAGGAAAGCGATGTAGAGCAGCGTCACCACACCACACTTAATCCACTGTGCGCGGCCTGCCTCCATCACTCTTGTTTTCAAATCCTTCATATGTTATACTATGCTTCTTTCTTATAAATAAATAGGTATAAATCCCTGTCAACTATCAGTCTCACTCTTTACTTCAGGAAGGGGAAAAGATCCTCCATACCGAGCAAGCCTTCGTGGGTAGCCGTGAACTCAGCAGCCAGTACGGCTCCGAGGGCAAAACCCTTGCGGTTCTTGGCATCGTGCGTGATAGAGATGATGTCAGCCTCACCCTCGTAACGGATGGTGTGTATGCCCGGTACCTCATCGCGACGGATGCTGTGGATGAGCAGTTCATCCGGTTCACCCTGACTCTTGCCGCTCACCTTGCCTTCAGGGTCGGTCAGCAACCCCTTCTCCCAGCGCTGCTTACGGTCGAGCCGTGCGAGAATATCTTCGGCCAGCGTGATAGCCGTACCGCTCGGTGCATCCAACTTGTGGATATGGTGCGTCTCTGTCATCTCTACCTCATAGCCGGGGAAACCGTTCATGATGGAGGCCAAATAACGATTCACGGCTGAGAAGATGGCCACACCCAGACTGAAGTTGCTCGACCAGAAGAGGGTAGCTCCCTGTTCAGCACAGCGTTGCGCCATCTCCTGCTGATGCGCGGCAAACCATCCGGTGCTGCCAGACACCACCTTTCCCCCCTGCTCCATGGCCTTGATGCAGTTGTTGTAGGCCACAGTAGGCGCGGTAAACTCAATGGCTACATCCGCCTGCCGGAAGGCTTCGCTGCCGAAATCCTCCTGATTGTCCACATCAATCTTGCACACCACTTCGTGGCCTCTGCGCAGAGCTATCTGCTCAATCTCATGGCCCATCTTGCCATATCCTATCAACGCTATTTTCATATTTTCGCTATTTTTCTATGATTAATTATCGTTTTCAATCGTTTTCTGCAATAAATCTCTATGAATTAGGACGCAAAGATAGGATTTTTCTTACATTTGCAATCAAATTAACTTCATCTTTAACGTGGAAGAGCTGCTACATTACGTCTGGAAACACAAAATCTATCCTCTTACTCCCCTCTCGACCACCGATGGCCAACGGGTAGAGGTGATAGACCCAGGTCTGTCCAATCCCCATGCCGGGCCCGACTTTTTCAATGCCAAGTTGCGCATCGATGACGAGGTGTGGGTGGGCAATGTGGAGGTACATCACTTGGCCTCAGACTGGCTGCGGCACGGCCACACCCAAGACAGCAGTTACGACAACGTCATCCTGCATGTGGTGGAGGTGGCAGATGCCGAGGTCTGCTGCTCTAACGGGCGGAAGGTACCCCAACTGGTGCTGCCTATCCCCGAAGAGGTGAGCCAGCGCTACGAGGAGCTGCTCCATACCGACCACTACCCACCCTGCTACAAGATTGTCCCCGACCTGCCACCATTGAAGGTACATGCCTGGCTTTCGGCCCTTCAGATAGAGCGGATGGAGCAGAAGACCACAGCCATCAGCCATCGGCTGAAGGCCACCTGCAACCATTGGGAGGATGTCTTCTTCATCACACTGGCCCGCAACTTCGGCTTCGGTGTCAACAGCGAAGCCTTTGAATGGTGGGCTACCCACCTCCCGTTCCGTGCAGCTGACAAACATCGTGATAACCTCTTCCAGTTGGAAGCACTCTTCCTGGGTACCGCCGGACTGCTGACGGGAGAGACGATGAAGGCAGAGAAAGAGTCGCCCGACCCCTATTATGAACAGCTGAAACGCGAATACATCTACTTAGCCCATAAGTTCTCGTTGGACACCTCCCAGCCCGTACCCCCCTGGCGGATGCTCAGGCTACGTCCAAGCAATTTTCCCCATTTGAGACTCGCCCAACTGGCCTCCCTCTACCATCGGGAGCAGTCCCTCTTCTCTCGCGCCATGGAGGCCGCCACCTTGGAAGAGGCACGCAAATTGTTTCATGTGGAACCTTCGGAATACTGGCAGCATCACTACCGCTTCGGAGCACCCTCTCCTCAGATGGGCAAACAATTGAGTATCAGCAGCCTCAACCTGATCATCATCAATACGGTTATTCCTTTTCTCTACGCCTTTGGTATGCACTCCGGACATGAGGAACTCTGCCAGCGTGCCTTCCTTTTCCTCGAAGAGCTGAAGCCCGAGACCAATTACGTCACCCGTATGTGGGGGGCCGCTGGAATTAAGGCTACCCATGCCGGTGAGTCGCAAGCACTTATTCAGCTCCAGACCACCTATTGTGACAAGAAGGAGTGCCTCCGTTGCCGCTTTGGCTATGAGTATCTCAAAGGCCAAAAGAGGGAATAAAAGCGAGAAAAGGCGGTTCTAACGTTAACAAATCTCTCCTACCCATAAAGCATGTTATAAAACATACTTTTTTCTTTGGAAAATTTGCAGATATGACAGAAAGCCGTACCTTTGCATCGTGTTTTTCATAGTATTAGATTTAAGGTTAACAAAGGTTGGAGTACAGCGGTACTCCTTTTTTTTTGCCCATACTCCAAATGGCCTATACGCTATATCTGGCGAGTATATAGAGAAACCCAATGGAAAAATTCGGAAAAAAGGGGCAAATAATTGACAAGAAACGGGATTATGTACGTTAATTGCCAAAATTTGTACGCTTTTTGACCTAGAAAAAGAGCAAAAACCCTATATTTGCACAGGATATGCGGCTGTTAAGGCCAATATAATCCAAAGCCTAATTGCTAACCCATAAAAAAATGAAAAGAATAACCCATAAATTAATCTCTAACAATCAACTCATGGAACGCCAATGCCCTTGGTAAATAGGGCCCGTTCACCCCAAACAACAGCTTACTAATCACTAATAATCTAATTTTATATGAACAAATTCTTCTCTAACCGCTGGATGGCAGTTGCTGCAGCTTGTTGTGCTCTGTTCTCCTGCAAGGCTCCTCAACAGCCGAAAGACCTTATCCAAGACAACATCGACAATGCCGTAGCACAGTTTACCCTGCAAACAGACATCATCGAAAAAAGCGGTAAAATTCTTAATCCACGCACCTTGGAAAATGGCGAGATTCTCTACGTGCCCATCGATGACTGGTGCTCCGGATTCTTTCCCGGCTGTATGTGGTACACTTACGAACTGACCAAAGACCAGAAATGGGAAAAACTGGCCATGAAATATACCGAGGACTTGGACTCGGTGAAATACCTGAAATGGCACCACGACGTGGGTTTCATGATTGGTGACAGCTACCTCAACGGACTGCGTATCGACAACCGTAAGGAGTATATCCCTGTCATCATTGAGGCTGCCAAGTCACTCTCTACCCGCTTCCGTCCGGGTGCAGGTGTCATCCAATCATGGAATGTGGACAGAGGATGGCAGTCAAAAAGAGGATGGACTTGTCCTGTCATCATCGACAACATGATGAACCTGGAGCTGCTCTTCGAAGCTACCCGCCTTTCAGGTGACTCAACCTTCCACAAGATTGCGGTCAGCCATGCTAACGTGACGCTGAAGAACCACTTCCGTCCCGACAACAGCTGCTACCACGTAGTGGATTACAACCCCGAAACAGGTGAAGCACTCCACCACCACACAGCTCAGGGATATGCTCATGAGTCTGTATGGGCACGCGGTCAGGCTTGGGCCATCTATGGCTACACCGTTTGCTACCGCTATACCCACGACAAGCGCTATCTGGATCAAGCCGAGAACATATATAACTTCATCTTCAATGACCCCAGACTGCCGGAAGACCTCATCCCTTATTGGGACTACGATGCTCCCGAAATTCCCAACGAACCTCGTGATGCCTCTTCTGCTGCCTGCACCGCTTCGGCTCTCTACGAAATGGAGACCTACGCTCCGGGTAAGGGTTACAAGGAGACTGCCGATAAGATTCTCGAGAACCTCAGTTCACCGGCTTACCGCGCTAAGGTGGGCGAAAACGGTAACTTCCTGCTGATGCACTCAGTAGGCAGCATCCCTCACGGCCACGAAATCGACGTGCCTCTGAACTATGCCGACTACTACTTCCTTGAAGGCCTTATCCGTAAGCGCAACTTCGAGAAGGGTGAACCTATCCTGAAAGAGGCTCACCTCCAGTAAGATATAGCATCTACCATCTACATTCCGCTCAGTAGCTCTCCCGGCAACCTCTATTTAAGGGGAAGCTGACGCTACTGAGCGGAATCTTTTTATATTCAGTTGACGAGTTAACAAGTTGACGAGGATATTTCTGTTATGAAAGTGATTTGTAGTTGAGGAGTTAACAAGCTGAGGAGTTGCTTTAACAGCAGGTCAAAAAGAGACAAAACCTGAATGATTCCACAGAATTCCGTTAACGAACCTGTGATAATGAGAAAACATGTTATAAAACATCTGTTTTTCTTTGGAAAATTTGCAGATAATGCAGAAAGCCGTACCTTTGCAATGTGTTTTTCATAGTATTAGATTTAAGGTTAACAAAGGTTGGAGTACAGCGGTACTCCTTTTTTTTTGCCCATACCCCAAAACAGCATAAAGAGAGCGCCTTGCCATCATCGGAAACGGATGGCAAGGCGCTCTTGTTTCAGGATGCTATCAATCAGCTCAATAGCTTATCAGGGCCAATAGAAAACTTTCAAGCTCCGGGGGACCTTTATGGATTTCCCACCCTACAGACTATGCCTCAAAGTGAAGCATTCCGAAGAATTCGGGCACGTGGAAATTGGGCTTGGGCAGCTCAATGGGATTCCAAGAGAGGAAATGGGGCTTGCTCAGCATGTCGCCACACTTGTAGAAGTTGGCACGCACCTCAGTCCCCGCCAACGAGGTAATCTGATGAAGGAAATAGGTCGAGAAAGGAATGACCAAGGCCACCTGCCACTCAGCAGGAGCTGCCTTTTCCTCAAAATCACCCGTGCCTAGCGATGACCAGCGGTCCACACGATCCAACACCTCCTGCGGGGCATGTTGGCGGTTCTCACGTCCGGCACCGGCACCCACCAAGAGACGTCCCGTGCAATTACACTCCATATTATAATATACCCCATCGGCAGCAGGGACAGAGAAAAACTCCACACAGGAGTCCTCCCACACCTTTCCATTGTCGCATCCAGCTACGGAGCGCACACTCTCCTCACTCACCCGATAGTGGATCAGCAACGCATCATCCGTATAGGCAATGCGGAAAGAAACAGCAGGCTTGTAGGGATAATCCTCAGCCCAGTTGACACACTCCACCTTCTGGAACCCGATACCTTCGCAATCCAGCAAAGCAGGAACCTCAGCAGCCTTACATGCAGCTGCAGAGGCAATCTTACGTACATTCAGTTGATTCATTTCACTCAGTTTATGTTTTTCATTCAAGTGCACAAATGTAGCCATTTTCTTCATATTTTCCACATAAATCTTTTGTATATCGCCTAAAAGTAACTACTTTTGTAGGTGATAATATTCGATACTAACCTTTTATTCTAAAGACCATTCATGAATATGAAAAGAGCTACCCTATGGCTGTTGATGCTTCTCGCCTCCGCAGGCCTGAGCGCACAGGAGATGACCTTCAAGGAAACAACGCATGACTTCGGAGAGATTGAAGAAGAGTATGGCAAAGTAAATTATGACTTCCAATTCACCAATACGGGAGATAAACCGCTCATCATCAAGCAGGTAATCACAGGATGTGGATGTACTTCGGCCAAATGGGCTACCAAACCCTACGCCCCAGGAGCCAAAGGTACCATACGCATCTCCTACGACCCCGATCAGCGTAAGATGAAGAGCTTCAGCATTCCTACCGAGGTCTTCACGAACCTGAAAGAACCCATCACGCTCACCGTTACTGGTAAGGTGAATCTGATGAAGCACTCCTATGTCAACTACTTTGACCCCACCCAGGGAGTACGGGCAATACCCAAGGCCATCGAACCCAAGGATGACTACGAACGGATTCTGCAACGGGTACGCGAGCAGATTTACGAAGGATACTCCTTTGAGAAATTGGAGAAGGGTACCACAAGCCTCATGAAGATGGAGACTGCTGACGGCATCTGGCCCGAAATTGACTACAAATGCTTCTTCCGCACCAACTGGGAGCAGGTGAAACACCTCACCTATGTACAACAGATGGCTGCATCCTACACCCATCCCGAGTGTGCCCTCTACGGCAATGAGGTACTTTTCAAGGCCATTGACAAAGCCCTCAGAGCCTGGAACAAGTACCAGCCCAAATCCTACAACTGGTGGTACAACGAAATATCCGCACCCAAATTCATGGCCAATATCCTGGCCCTGCTTCAGGCTGGCATTAAACAGCCTGACCCCTCTGTACTGCAAGGACTGATGAAGATGATGGAGAGCAGCGACCCACGCAAATGGACTGGAGCCAACAAGCAGGACATCGCCATTCACCACCTCATCCGCGGTTGTGTGCTGAAAAACGACAGTATCGTAAGCATCAACGTCAGTGAGTTCTTTGAGCCGGTGAAGATAACCGACAATGAAGGTATCCGCGAGGATCTATCCTTCCAGCAGCACAAGCGTCAGCTCTACATCGGCGGTTACGGCTCAGTGTTCATCGACAACATCGTCAAGGTAGCACCCCTCTTCCGTGATACCCGCTTCGCCCTGCCCAAAGAGCAGGTACAGCTCATCAGCGACTTTGTACGTGGCACCTACCTCAACGTATTCCGCAGCCACTACATGGACTTCAGCGTATGCGGACGTAGCGTAAGCCGTACCAAAACCCTCGATGCAGGCAAGTATGCCTTCTTCTTCAAGAAAATGAAAGAATTGGATCCGGAACATGCCCAGGAGTATGAAGATGCCTCACAGCGCTTCAGCACGGGCAATCCCACCATCGGACGTTCCGACCGCAACCAGATGTTCTGGACCAGCGACTATATGCTCCATAACCGCAAACGGTATGACATCTCCGTACGTGCCGTGAGCGACCGTACCTGCCGCTCGGAAAGCGGTAACGGCGAGAACCTCTGGGGTACCTACCTCAGCGAGGGTGCCTATAACATCCGCATCAAGGGAGATGAATATTTCGATATCTTCCCCGTGTGGGAGTGGGACAAGATACCCGGCACCACACTGCCCGAAGGAGAGGTAGAGAACCACAACGATTGGGGAGTATATGGCGTATCTAAGTTTGTGGCCGGAGCCTCTGACGGTACCTATGGAGCCTTTGCCTACCAGATGGACGACTATGGTGTAAAGGCCAAGAAGGGGTGGTTCCTCTTCGACAATGAAATGGTATGTCTTGGTGCCGACATCGAGGCTCCCCAAAATGAGAAGGCCCTTTGGACCACGGTCAACCAGTGTCACCTCTCTGGTGATGTCTATATCATACCTGTGGATGGTACGCCGGCCAAACGCATGCAACCACAAAGTATCGTAAGCAATCCGTTCAAAGGCTATATCTGGCACAACCGCGTGGCTTACTTCTTCCCCGAAGCTACTCCCATGCAGCTGAAGAACAAAACGCAGAGCGGCAAATGGAGCAAGATCAACTTCAACCAGAGCGGTGACGAGGTCTCCAAGCCCATCTTCAACCTCACCCTTCCCCACGGAGCCAAACCCCAGAAGGCCACATACGCCTATATGGTCATTCCCGGCATAGCCTCACCCGCCTCACTCAATGCCTACAACCCTGCGGTAGTGAATATCCTGAGCAACACTCCGGCCTTGCAGGCCGTACATCACACCCAGTTGGATATGGTACAGGCCATCTTCTACGAAGCCGGCAGCCTGCAAGTGGGCAACGTAACCCTCAAGGCTGACTATCCCTGCGTAATGTTGGCCAAGAAGATAGCTTCTGGACAACCGGAAGTCATCACCAAGAAGCCAGGAGAGAAGTAAGGGTGAACAGACTTGTTGCAGGCGCATCAACCTTACCATCGATTGAAATAAGGGTGTGTCAAAATAGGCACATCCTCATTTTTTATCGCAAAGCCCCGACTTTCT
>CAMGIP010000072.1 GCA_946056155.1 uncultured Mediterranea sp.
TGTTGCTCAGGTACTTAAAAAGTTATATTTGTAATAGTGTTGCGGAATTAAGGTTCATTACTTTCCCCGCGTTACAGTTAGTTTCTTGCTGTTTACCGTCGGCAGCAATCATTATTCCCCGATTGATAGTTGGTTCGGGAAAGAAAATAGCCTGCTCCCCCAAAAAAAAGATGGGGTACGTAAGTGTTTTTGCGGCGTGGCCTGTTATATGCATTGAGAAGGCCGAGAAGACCGCTCAAAACAAACTTTATGTATAACCTATAAAACGTATGTATGAAAAGCAATTGTACTAGTTCGGGTCCGGGTGCCATACGGGCTCTATTGGCGATGCTGTTCATGGCTGTATCTGTACAGTGGGCAAGTGCCCAACTGAACCTTAGCCTCACCCAAACGACGGTGGGAACAGTGATTGAACAGATCAAATCGCAATCGAAGTATCAATTTTTTTGTGACGACAAACTGGCCGCTGTGCCGGTAAAGTCGGTGAAAGTGACTAATGCCTCCATAGAAGCTGCGCTGGATGCCGCACTCAAGGGTACAAACATTACCTACAAGGTGGCTGACAATGTGGTTTATCTCTCGGAAAAGGAGCAGTCACCCCAGGTGGTGAACCAGACAGGCAAAGAGAGAGTGGTTAAGGGGGTGGTTTCTGACGACATGGGACCGCTGATTGGTGTGAACGTATTGGTGAAAGGCACCAGCACGGGATGTATCACCGATATGGACGGTAACTTTACACTCACGACTGATGTGGCCAACCCTGTAATCGTCTTCTCCTATATCGGCTATGCCACCCAAGAGGTGGCCGTCAAGGGCAATGACCCCCTGCAGGTGATGATGAGTGGCGATGCGCAGATCCTTGAAGAGGTGGTGGTGACCGCCCTCGGTATCAAACGTTCGGAGAAGGCGCTGAGCTACAACGTGCAGCAGGTGAACACCGACGCCCTCACGACCAATAAGGATGCCAACTTTGTCAACTCACTCTCCGGTAAAGTGGCTGGTGTGAACATCAACGCCTCTTCATCTGGCGTGGGTGGTGTGTCGAAGGTGGTGATGCGCGGTACCAAGAGTATCATGCAGTCCTCTAATGCCCTCTACGTCATCGATGGTGTGCCCATCTTCTCGGGACGCGCTGCCGCTGGCGGTAAGGAGTTTGACTCTCAGGGTTCGTCAGAACCCATTGCCGATATCAACCCCGAGGATATCGAATCGATGTCGGTGCTGACCGGTGCCGCCGCTGCCGCCCTTTATGGATCGGAGGCTGCCAACGGTGCCATCATCATTACTACCAAGAAGGGTAAGGAGGGTAAAATCAGCCTTACGGTCAACACCAGCACGGAGTTTACCACCCCCTTTGTGATGCCCTCGTTCCAGAACAGCTACGGCACGGGTACGGCCGGTGCACTCAATACGGCCAGTGCCATGAGCTGGGGCAACCGCCTCTCTGCTGCCGGAAACTACGGCTATAAGCCCGAGGACGACTACTTCCAGCAGGGTGTGGTGGCTACGGAGAGTGTGTCGATGAGTACAGGTACGGAGAAGAACCAGACCTACGCCTCAGCTGCAGCGGTTAACTCGCGCGGTATCGTGCCCAACAACCGGTACAACCGCTACAACTTTACGGTGAGAAACACCACCACTTTCCTCAACGACCGTATGACTCTTGATTTTGGAGCCAGCTACATTCTCCAGAACGACCGCAACATGACCAACCAGGGTACCTATAACAACCCGTTGGTGGGTGCTTACCTCTTCCCCCGCGGCAACGACTGGCAGGACATCAGCCTCTACGAGCGCTACGATGCCGCACGTAAGATCTACACCCAGTACTGGCCCGTGGGAGACGAAGGTATGGTGATGCAGAACCCCTATTGGATTAACCACCGCAACCTGCGCGAGAACAAAAAGGACCGCTACATGCTCAACGCGGGACTCAGCTACAAGATCCTCGACTGGCTCACCGTATCAGGACGTGTCCGCTTGGACCATGCTTCCAACACTTATACCGAGAAATTCTACGCCTCAACCAACACCCAGCTCACTGAGAACTCCTCGCGCGGACTGTTCGGCATTACCAACTCTTCGGACAAGCAGCTCTATGCTGACTTCCTGGTGAGCATCAACAAATATTTCGGTGAGGATTGGTCGTTCCAAGCCAATATCGGTGGATCCTACTCCGATATGCGTTCGGATGCCCTTTCCGTGCGTGGCCCCATTGCCGATGGTAGTGATGCCTTTGCCGACGAGCCCTTAGGGCTGACCAACTATTTCGCCATCCAGAACCTGAGCGCTGGCAAGACCAAGCGTATGCAGGAGGGATGGAGAGAGCAAACCCAGTCCATCTTTGCCAGTGCCGAAGTGGGCTACAAGAACACCTACTTCCTGACGCTGACCGGACGTAACGACTGGCCCTCGCAGCTGGCTGGACCCAACAGCAACACCAAGTGTTTCTTCTATCCATCGGTCGGTGGCTCAGTGGTGCTGACTGAACTGATGCCCAACCTCAACAAGGAGCTGATCTCCTTCATGAAGGTGCGCGGCTCCTTCGCTTCGGTAGGTAGTGCCTTCTCACGCTATCTGGCCAATCCCCGTTACGAATGGAACTCTAGCACCAACAGCTGGAGCAACCAGACACAATATCCCGTATATAACCTCAAACCTGAGCGCACCAACTCTTGGGAGCTGGGTCTGAACTTGCGTTTCCTCAACGACTTTGAGCTCGATGTGACCTACTACAACGCCAAGACCATGAACCAGACCTTCAACCCGCAGTTGCCTGTCAGCGGCTACTCAGCCCTCTACATTCAGACGGGTGCGGTCAGAAACCAGGGTATCGAGCTCTCGCTTAACTATAAGCACACCTGGAAGAAGTTTACCTGGGACACGGGTATCACCTTCTCCACCAACAAGAACAAGATTCTGACACTGGCCGACAATGCCATCAACCCCGTCACTGGTGAGCGTTTCTCGCTCTCTACCCTTAATATGGGTGGTTTGGGCGATGCACGCTTCCTTCTCAAGGAGGGCGGCAGCATGGGCGACCTCTACTCCCTGCGCGACATGAAGCGTGATGCCAACGGTCAGATTTACGTTGATCAGAACGGTATGGTAGCTACCGAGGCCATCCAGAACCCCGATAACTACATCAAGCTCGGCAGCGTACTGCCTAAGGGTAACCTCGCCTGGAGAAACCACTTCGCCTGGAACAACCTCACAGCTGGATTCCTCATCTCGGCACGTCTCGGTGGTGTCGTTTATTCGCGCACACAGGCCATGCTTGACTACTACGGTGTGTCACAGGCCTCAGCCGATGCTCGCGACTTGGGCTATGTGCTGGTCAACGGTTCCGACAAGGTCAATCCTGAAGTGTGGTACGGTGTCATCGGTAGCGGTACCAGCGTGCCCCAGTACTACACTTACTCCGCCACCAACGTACGTCTTCAGGAGGTATCGCTCGGTTATACCATCCCGCGTAAGTGGCTCGGCAACGTCTGCGATGTGAAGGTCTCTGTAGTAGGACGTAACCTCTGGATGATCTACAACAAAGCCCCCTTCGACCCCGAAAGCGTAGCCTCTACCGACAACTTCTATCAGGGTATCGACTACTTCATGATGCCGGCGCTCCGCAACATCGGTTTCAGTTTGAACTTTAAATTTTAATAGGTATGAAGAAAAAATATAGCATTATACAAGGCTTGCTCGCTGTAGCACTTACCCTGGGAGGAGCCTCTTGTACGGGTAGTTATATGGATATCAACAGCAATCCTTACCAGCCCGGTGACCTCACGCCCGATGACTATGGATTGGGTTCGGCCATGACCAATCTGGCCAGTACCGTCATCTCCAGTGATGTCAACACCACGCAGTTTACCGAGTGTCTGCTCGGAGGTACCATGGGAGGCTACTTTGCCGATTCCAATGCCGGATGGAGCAACACCATCTCCAACTTCAACGCTACCAACGACTGGACGCGTGTGCTGCTGCTCAGTGACCGCATCATCCCTACGCTCTACAGCAACCTCACGCAGGTGAAGCAGATCTCGGAGCAGACCAACAACCCCGTGCCTTACGCCATTGCACAGATTATTAAGGTGGCCGCCATGCACCGTGTAACCGATACTTACGGACCTATTCCCTACTCGCAGATTGGTCAGGATGGCAAGATCAACATCCCCTATGATACGCAGGAGCAGGTTTATGATCGCCTCTTCGAAGAGCTGGATGAATCTATCGAGACACTCACCAACAACCGAAATGCCGCACTGGTGTCGAGCATCGACTTTGTCTATCAGGGCAACGTGCAGAAGTGGGTCAAGTTTGCCAACTCCCTCAAGCTCCGTCTGGCCATCCGCATCGCCAATGTGGCTCCTGCCAAGGCCAAGCAGCGTGCTGAGGAGGCTGTGAACCATGAACTCGGTGTGATTGAGAGCAATGCTGACAACGCTACATGGAAGTATTTCGGCGCCATCAACAACCCCCTCTTCGTGGCTGTACGCTATAATGAGGAGGCCTCGGGCGGTGATACACACCCCGCTGCCGACATCATCAGTTACATGAACGGCTATGAGGACAACCGTCGCGCTGCCTATTTCGAAGAGAGCAAGTGGGAGGGCAAACCCTACGTGGGACTGCGCCGAAGCATCAACATGAGCAAGGTGAAGGAGTACTTTTCCAACTATTCGCGTGTGAAAATATCCTCTTCCGACCCCGTGCTTTGGATGAATGCGGCCGAGGTAGCTTTCCTTAAGGCAGAGGCTACGGCTATCTACGGATTCAACATGAACGGTACGGCTGCACAGTTCTACGAAGAGGGCATCCGCCTCTCCTTTGACCAGTGGGGCGTATCGGGTGCCGAAGGCTACATGAAGGACAACAGTCGTAAGCCCGACCTCTACATCGACCCAGCCGGACTCAACACTTACGAAGGGGTTCTCTCAAACATCACCATCGCGTGGGATGAGGCCGCTTCCAAGGCAGAGAAGCAGGAGCGAATCATCACCCAGAAGTGGATTGCCCTTTGGCCGCTCGGCAACGAGGCATGGGCTGATTATCGCCGCACCGGTTATCCCCATCTGCTCCCCGCTACCGACGAAGGCAACCTGAGCGGAGGCATCGTCAACAGCCAGAAGGGTGCACGCCGCATGCCTTACCCCTCCGAGGAGTACACCAGCAACACCGTCAATGTGCAGGAGGCTGTATCCAAATATCTAGGTGGTCCGGACAACATGGCTACCGATGTGTGGTGGGCGAAATAAGTGAACACGAACCGTATCACAAGTTAACTCGAAAACGAAAACATGATGACATATCCTAATTTTTTAAAGCGGGCAATATGGGTCGGATGCTCGATCGTTGCCCTCTCCGCCTGCTCTGAATGGACTGAAACAGAGAGTATTGTGCTGGAGGAAAATGGCGTCAACCAGCAGAATCCGGCTGCGTATGCCAAGTATCTCGAGAACCTGGCCAACTACAAGAAGTCGGACCATAAGGTGACCTACGGATGGTTTGACAACAGCGAAAAGACTCCCTATACCCGTGGACAGCATCTGGCCGATGTGCCCGACAGTCTCGATGCCGTGGTGCTTAACACACCCCAGCTGAGCGACTGGGAACTGGAGGAGATCGCTTCGCTGCACCAAAAAGGGACAAAGGTGCTCTTCACCATCGATTACGACCAGATCAAAAAGGCGTATGAGGAGCGGGTGAAAGAGGGTACCGAAACGGCTGACTTTGCCTCGGTGCTCCAGAAAGAGGTGGCTGATATCCTGGCTCAGGAGGCTAACTTCGATGGAATGGTGCTGGCCTATCGTGGCAGTAGCCCCATCTACCAGTCGGATGCCGATAAGGCTACGGCGCTGGCTCACCAGCAGACACTCCTCACTGCCGTACAGCAGTGGAAGCAGGCCAACAACGGCAAGCAGCTCACTTTCTCCGGCTATCCCGCACACCTCACCGCACTCACTGCACTCCTCTCCGAGTGCAGCCACCTCATCTTAGTGACCGATAAGGTGGGTGATAAGCAGCAGTACGGCATTGAGGCCATGCAGGCACTCTTCAATGGCAGTGTGCCCAACGACCGTTTCCTTGTATCGGTATCTACCGTATCGCTGGATGCTACCGACAAGAATACCGGCTTTCTCGGCACCGATCGTGCCACCACGGAGGCTGCCTACTGGGTTACTCAACCCACTTTGGGATTCTCCAAGGCGGGTATGGCCATTCTCAATATGCAGAACGACTACTACAACGCCACTCGTACCTATCAATACGTCAGAGAGGCGATTCAAATTATGAACCCGGCTCCTGCCAAATAACTGTGTGACACTATGAAACTGAATCATATCTTTACTACACTCTCGTTGCTGACGGCGGCCACCGTATGGACCGCATGCAACGATGATGTCGAGAATTTCGACAACCAAGTCTATGTGCAGCCGTTGGACAAGACTGCCACGGTGTTGCTCAAGAGCACGGTGCCTGCTGCGGATGCCTCATTCCTGGTGGCTATGGCCAAACCGATGGAGCAGGACGTCAACGTAACGCTGAAGGCTGACCCTTCCAAGGTCTCTGTCTATAACACCTTCTACCACTCCGATGCGGAGGCACTTCCCGACGGACACTTCAAGCTCAATGTGGCTGAGGTGAGTATCAAAGCGGGAGGTGTGACCTCCGATGAGGTGAGTGTATCTTTCTCGGGTTTGAACGAACTGGACAGCGAGAAAATGTATGTGCTCCCGGTGACCATCGAGAAGGCCTCCATCGGCATCCTCCAGAGTGCAAGTACCATGTACTATATCTTCAAAGGTGCGGCCCTCATCAATACGGTGCCCGACCTGACGAAGAACCTGGTCTATGTCACTTGGAGCAATCCTGATGTGGCTAACAACTTGCGCCAGCTCACCGCTGAGGCTTTGGTGCGCGTGAATAAGTTTGGCAAGATGCTGACCTCGGTAATGGGTATCGAAGGGTATTTCCTTATCCGTATCGGTGATGCCGGCATTCCAGAGAACCAGCTGCAGTTAGCTACACGTAATGGTAACCTCAGCTCGAGTGACCTCATCATCCCTACCAACGAATGGACACACATTGCCGTGACTTACGATGCTGATGCAGGGGGTAAGGTGGTGATTTACCTCAACGGCAAGAATGTCTTCGAGGGTAATAAGGATTGTGGAGCCATCAACTGGGCACAGACTCGCTCCGACGAGGGCAACGGTTTCTGGATTGGACACTCCTACAATCGCGACCGCTGGTTGGAGGGTAACCTCTGTGAATGTCGTGTATGGAACCGCGTTCTCTCCAAAGAGGAGATCAACGCCAAGGATCATTTTTATGAGGTGGATTCCGCTTCTGAGGGACTGGTCTCCTACTGGCGCTTCAACGAGGGAGCCGGTACCGCTATCCAGGACCATACGGGCAACGGCAACAACGCCACAGCTGTAGAGTCGCTCACCTGGCAGGCGGTGGAACTTCCCGCCAAGCAGTAAGGTGGACTCAGCGCTGTAAGATAATGGATTAAAAACGGATTAACAACAGATCAACCATGAGAAAAAAGATATTTACCTTAGCTTTGGCAGCCGCCTTTATGGGGCTCTGGAGCTGTGAAGACGACGTGGTCATCAAAACCGGAGATACCGGTATCCTCGAAACGGTGGAGGGTGAC
Source organism: uncultured Mediterranea sp. (assembly GCA_946056155.1). Taxonomy (GTDB): domain Bacteria; phylum Bacteroidota; class Bacteroidia; order Bacteroidales; family Bacteroidaceae; genus Bacteroides. The sequence continues at coordinate 7,664 of CAMGIP010000072.1, forward strand.
TACGGAGGAGTGAAATCAGAGGCTGGTGCCGCTCAGCTGGCTACACTGACTGTCTTTGGTCAGGAGGCCGCTACGGGACATCTCTTCTTTGAACTGGCTCGACCGGCTGAACAGGATATAACGGTGACGCTGCGTGCCGATGAGGAGGCACTCAAGGCCTTCAATGCAGCCAAGGGTACCGCCTATCCGATGTACCCGGTAGGCAAGGTGAGCCTCTCACAGGGTGGCTCGGTGACCATTGCCAAAGGTCAGACCCGCTCGGCTGCCGTAGAATTGAAGGTGGCAGCCGGTGGCACGGAGGGTACAACTTATGCCGTGGCAGTGACGGCCACCACCGACAAGGGGGTGATGCTCTCTGCCAGCAACTCAGCTTACGTCTATCTTGTCAAGCCGCAACCGGCCATTCCCGACTCGAAGAAGGGCAACGTGCGTACCCTTTGCTTCGTGGAGGTGAACGATGAGAACATCCTCAACATGGGCGAATATACCATGAAGGGGAGCGGAAAGCCCTTCTTTGACATCGTGAGCATCTTTGCCGCCAACATCAACGTGGATAGCGAAACGGGCCGTGTGCACGTATTCTGCAACGACCAGGTCTCTTTCCTGCTCAAGCATGCCGACGAATTTATCCGTCCGCTGCAGGCTAAAGGTATCAAGGTGAACCTCTCCATCCTCGGTAACCACGATGAGTCGGGTATGGGTAGCCTCTCAGCCGAGGCAGCTGCCGACTTTGCCAAGGAGCTGAAGGCTTACATGGATATCTACGGCTTGGATGGGGTGGATTTCGACGATGAGTACTCCAACTATAGCGACGATCCTAACCCTGGTTTCGTTACCCGCTCGCGCGAGAACTACTGTCGCCTCATCTACGAGTGCCGCAAGGCCATGCCCGACAAGCTCATCGGTGTCTATGAATATACCAGCTCCTTCAAGGATTCTCCCACGGGCAGTGTAGAGGGCAAGAGTGCCGGTGAACTGGTGGACTACATGTGCTATGGTACTTACCAGCGCTATGTACCTGGTCGTGAGGCCAACATGGAGGGACTTACCAAGGCAAAGTATTGTCCCTATTCGCTGAAAATCAACGATGAATACAATGGAGGATGGTATGGCTTCGATAAAGCCAACGTTGAAGATGCCTTTGACAAAGGCTACGGGCTTCAGGTTTTCTACAACCCCAAACCGCAGCTCTACAGCTACGACCGCTACTTCTCGGCCGTGAGTCAGATTATCTATAGCGATGAGGTGGAGTGGAGCGGCAAGTACTACACGCGTACTTCGGCCACACCCAATCAAGGTGTGAAAATGGGTTACGAGTCTTACCTCGGCAAGTGGACAGCAACTTCGACCAACTCACTCTACGTCTATATCGACGAGAACAGTACCCCGAGATGGTGGGATTGGGGCGGTTCGCACAGCTTCGACGTCCGCATCGAGGAGAAGGTACCCGGTGAAAGCTACTACATCTACGGATGGGGAACCTATCCCGAGATTACTAGCAAGTACCCCTGTGTGGCAGAGTACGACCCCTACGACGGTTCGCTTAACATCGCTCCGCAAGTACTCCATGAGGGTGATGCTGAGGATCCTGAAACATGGGAGTTGCGCTGGGGTACCTACGGGACCACTTCAAGCTACCCCGCTGGAGATATTCGTAGATTCATTTGGAAGGCTTACACTAATTTTGACTCGTATAGCCTTGGCGGAGTGGTGAATCCCAAGGGTGTCTTTACCCTCTATGGCATTGGAGGTCGCTACTCGTTAGACACTTTCCACACGGTGGACGGTACCCTCACACCGCCCCACATGGATGTGAAGTACCACCTGTCCGAAAACTTCAAGTTGGTTAAACAATAACGGTTATGTGAGAGAGGAGGGAGTATGCTTCAGCAATTCCCTCCTCTTTTTCACTTGTTAACCGAAAATGACTGGCCAACATGTTAGCAGACAGTGACTGTTCAACTTGTTAAGAACGACTGAATAGCTTGTTGACAGACCTCCTCCAAACCAATATTTCTTGAAGGTGACGATGTAAAATCTCACGAATATTTATACATTTGTGAGCTGAAAATATCCTCGTTCAGAAACGCTGAGCAGAGGACCTTTTCATCACTTGGCACCGAATAACTTAAAGATTCATCAACCCAATCATTCATCAAACTGACAAGATTGACAACCCAACGATGTCTCCTCTACTGAATAATCCATAAACTTAATCCACAATAGACAATGAAAACCTCTTCTTCCCCCTGGCTGACGCTCATATTGGCCCTAACGATGAGCTTGCTCACCGCCTGCAACGGACGGCAGACCGAAGTCACTTCACCCGACGGACATATCCGTCTCTCCTTTCTGCAGGATGATTCCCTGCGGATGCTCTACCGCGTGGAGGTGGATGGCGTCCCCTTTATCCTTCCTTCCCGTTTAGGTTTTGAGGAGCGCAGCGGCCTCAACCTCTCTCACGATTTTCACATTGAAGAGGTGAAACATGGCACGCTCGATGAGCATTGGTCACAGCCTTGGGGCGAGAATAAGAGGCACCGCAACCACTATAACGAGATGGCCGTAGCTCTGCGCGATGAGGCAGGCACCCGGCTCACCCTCCGCTTCCGCCTCTTTGACGATGGCCTCGGCTTCCGCTACGAATGTGAGGCACCTGGTGCCGACAGTTTGCTGATTGTTGACGAACTCACCGAATTCCGCCTTGCCCAAGAGGCTACTTCATGGTCTATTCCGGCCAGCTTCGAGACCTATGAACTGCTCTACCGCACCCTTCCTCTCTCTCAAGTGGAGACAGCCAACACCCCCATTACCTTCCGTACTTCGCCCTTCTCATCCCAGTCGCTAACGACCATGACATCTGCGGATGCTGCGACTGAAGAGGTTCCGAAAAGTGATTTGTCTGACGACAACCATCCACTATATGCCAGTATTCATGAGGCAGCCCTGACCGATTACCCAGAGATGACCCTCGTTCAAACCGACTCTCTCGCCTTCCGTGCTTCATTGGCTCCCTGGCCCGATGGTGTCAAGGCTCGTTTTGCTGAGGGGGTGTTCAAGACCTCTTGGCGTACGGTGCAGATAACCCGCGAAGCGGTGGGACTTATCAACTCTTCGCTAATTCTCAATCTTAATGAGCCCTGTGCCCTTGATTCGACCGACTGGATCCGCCCGATGAAGTATGTAGGCGTATGGTGGGGCATGCACCTCGGCATTGAGAGCTGGGTGATGGGTGACCGACACGGCGCCACTACCGAGAATGCCATCAAGTACATCGACTTTGCCGAACGCAACGGCATAGAAGCGGTGCTCTTTGAGGGATGGAATGCCGGTTGGGAAAACTGGGGAGGTTCGCAGCTCTTTGATTACACCAAGCCCTTTGCCGACTTTGACATGGAGAAGATTGCGCAGTATGCCCGTGAGAAAGGGGTGCGCCTCATCGGCCACCACGAGACGGGAGGCAACGTGGTCAACTACGAGAGTCAGCTCGACAAGTCCTTTGCCTGGTATGCCCAATATGGTGTACACGATGTGAAGACCGGATATGCTGGAGGTCTGCCCAACGGTCACAATCACCACGGCCAGTACAACGTGCGTCACTACCGCCATGTGGTCGAGACAGCAGCCAAATATCATACCACCATCAATGCCCACGAGCCGATTAAGGACACCGGCATACGGCGCACCTGGCCCAACATGATGACGCGCGAGGGTGCACGCGGCATGGAGTGGAATGCATGGAGTGAGGGTAATCCTCCCGAACACCATGTGCTACTCCCCTTCACCCGTCTGCTTGGAGGCCCGATGGACTACACACCGGGCATCTTTGATATCCTCTACGAACGAGCCAAGAAAAGTCCAGACCGCAAGCAGTGGAACATGAAGGATAGCAAGGATTGCCGCATCAACACGACCCTAGCCAAGCAGATTGCTCTCTGGGTTATCCTCTACTCGCCCATGCAGATGGCCTCCGACTGTATCGAGAACTACGAGGGACATCCCGCCTTCCAGTTCTTTCGCGATTTTGAAGCCGACTGCGATGCTTCGCGCGCACTTCAAGGTGAACCGGGTGAATATGTGGCTATTGTCCGTCAGGCAGGAGAGAAATTCTTCTTAGGTGCGGCCACCAACGGAGAGGCGCGTACGTTGCAGCTACCGTTGGACTTCCTCAAACCTGGTGTCTCTTATCGCGCCACCATCTATGCAGATGCATCCGATGCCGACTGGGTGACACGTCCGCTGGCCTATACCATCACAGAACAGGAGGTTACATCGGCTGATACGCTCTCGGCCTATCTGGCTCCCGGTGGTGGTCAGGCCATCTCTTTCCTGCCCACTGAGCAATGAATGTATCACCCGTTCCAGTTACGCATCCTCCCGTTATGATGGTAGAGAATAGTTGTACTTGCCAACGCTTTAGTTTTGAGCAAGTTGCTAATATGCGAAACGGGTATGAATTGGAAATTTAAAAAGGACAAACCTCGTCAACTAAAGTAAATTACTGAACAATGAAAAAGTTTCTTATAGCCTCCGCATGCGCCCTTGTTTTGGCTGCTTGCGATTCGACAACTTTCCAAGAAAACGATTATGCTTCAGAGGTGAATCTCTTCATCGGTACCGGCGGCCATGGACATACCCATCCCGCAGCTACGGTACCCCATGGCATGATACAGCCGGGTCCCGATACCCGTATCGACGGTTGGAATGCCTGCTCGGGCTACCATTACACCGATTCTACCCTTAACGGCTTCTGCCATACCCGCCTCAGCGGTACCGGTTGCGCCGACCTGGGTGATGTGCTACTCATGCCTACCGTGGGTAAGCAGGCTATCTATCCCGTCTATGAAAAGAGCCAGCAGATGCCCTATGCATCACCCTTCTCTCACCAACGGGAGGTGGCCACTCCTGGCTACTATGCCGTCTATCTTGACCGTTACAAGGTGCAGGCAGAGATGACTGCTACGGCGCGTGCCGCCATCCATCGCTACACCTTTCCGCAGGCTTCCGATGCCGGATTCATCCTCGACCTTGACTACTCCATCCAACGGCAGACCAACGAGGAGATGCACATTGAGGTGTTGAGTGATACCGAGATTTGCGGCAGTAAGAAGACGGTCTATTGGGCCTTTGACCAGTATATCCATTTCTATGCCCGCTTTTCCAAACCCTTTACCTACCGCTTAGTGACGGAGGATGCCACCTATGCCGA
>CAMGIP010000073.1 GCA_946056155.1 uncultured Mediterranea sp.
AGGCTCTGATAATACATTTGTTACACCCCAATCCTACAAATGTTACATCAAATCAGGTTGCAACATATTTTCCATAAGGTTGCAACCTGATTTTTTGTATTCACCCCTGCTATCTCTCTATCTTTGCCGTGTGAAATCAGACCTGCGTCAACCATGAATGCTTAGCTATGAAGAGAACAGGTAAACCAATCAACAGGAAAAACAATAGGTGTTGACCATATATATAATAGGTAAAGAACAAAGAACAGACAGAAGAGATTATTGAAAAAGTTAACTTGAATTTCCGGAATTACACAGGGATAACCACAACACACATTCATCTAAATATAGCTCAGGCAACGATAACGAGAGAAGACGCCAAGCAAGAGATTGCCTAAACCACTCCTGTCGGAATCTTGCCGAGAATAATGAAGCATTAAGGTAAAGTTCAGTAGAGTAAACAGGTTTTGAGTAGTTGGAAAGATTGTTCAGGGATACAAAAGAGAAAAACAAATAAAGTCAATCATTAACTACTTGATTTATGAAGCATAGATTAGTATTCGCTCTCCTCATCCTGGCGCTGGCGGCCGTGGACCTCTGTGCCCAGACCGTGAAGATCTCAGGTGTAGTGTTGAGCAAGACCGATGGCGATGTGCTCATCGGAGCTACGGTCAGAGAGGTAGGGACAGATAGAGCTGCCTTGACCGATCTGGATGGTAATTTCACGATTGAGGTCAACCAGGGTGCAGAACTTATCTTCTCCTACGTGGGTTGTGAGTCGCAGACCTTGAAGGCCGTCAATGGTATGAGGGTGGAACTCTCCGACATGACCGCCTTGCAGGAGGTGGTGGTTACCGGTTATCAGGTGCAACGCAAGGCCGACCTTACGGGTGCCGTGAGCGTGGTGAGCGTGGGAGACTTGCAGAAGCAGAACGAAAACAACCCCATCAAGGCACTGCAGGGACGTGTGCCGGGCATGAATATTACGGCCGATGGTAGCCCCTCGGGTGCTGCTACCGTACGTATCCGTGGTATCGGTACGCTCAACAACAACGACCCCCTCTACATCGTGGACGGTGTGCCTACCAAGTCGGGTATGCACGAACTTAATGGCAACGACATCGAGTCCATCCAGGTGCTGAAGGATGCCGCATCGGCCAGCATCTATGGTTCGCGTGCAGCCAACGGTGTCATCATCATCACCACCAAGAAGGGTAAGGAGGGCAAGGTTAAGATTGACCTGGATGCCAGCCTCTCGGCCTCTTTCTATGCCAACCGGATGAAGGTGCTCAATGCCGAACAGTGGGGACGTGCCTTCTGGCAGGCCAACGTGAACGATGGACTGGACCCCAACAACAATAATTTGGGTTACCACTATGACTGGGGCTATGATGCTCAGGGCAATCCTGTACTCAACCAGGTGACCATGCAGAAGTATCTGGATGATGCCAACACCGTACCTACTGCCGATACCGACTGGTTTGACCAGACCACCCGTACGGGTGTCATCCAAAACTACAACGTCAGCGTGAGCAACGGCAACGAGAAGGGCTCCAGCTACCTCTCGCTGGGCTATTACAAGAACTTGGGTATCATCAAGTACTCCGACTTTGAGCGCCTCTCGGCCCGTATGAACAGCGACTACAAGCTCATCGGCAATGCGGTGACCATTGGCGAGCACTTCACCCTCAACCGTACCTCGGAGGTGAGTGCACCTGGTGGATTCCTGGAGAATGTGTTGCAGTTCAACCCCTCTTTCCCCGTCTATAACACCAAGGGCGAGTTTGCCAACCTCACCGGTGGCTATGCCGACCGTGAGAACCCCCTGGGTCGCCTCTACCGCAACCAGGACAACCGCTACATCTACTGGCGTGCCTTTGGTGACGTGTTTGTCAACCTGGCCCTCTTCAAGGGCTTCAACTTCCGCACCACGGCCGGTATTGACTATGCCCAGAAGCAGCAACGTATCTTCACCCTGCCGATTGAGAATGGTAACGTGGCCAAACCCGAAAACAGCGTGGAGGCCAAGCAGGAGCATTGGACCAAGTGGATGTGGAACGCTGTGGCTACCTACAACATGGAGATCGGCAAACATCGGGCCGACTACATGCTGGGTATGGAGCTCAACCGCCAAAGCGATGTCTGGTTCTCAGGCAAGCGTTACGACTATGAAATCCTCAACCCCGACTACATGTGGCCCGATGCCGGTACCGGTGTAGAGAAGGCTTACGGTTCGGGCAGCGGCTACTCGCTCGTCTCCTTCTTCGGCAAGGCCAACTATACCTATGCCGACAAGTATATGGCTTCGCTCACCGTACGCCGTGACGGCTCCAGTCGATTCGGTAAGAACAATAAGTACGGTACCTTCCCCTCCATCAGCTTGGGATGGCGCCTCACCCAGGAGTCGTTCATGGAGAAGACCAGCAACTGGCTCACCGACCTCAAGCTGCGTGCCTCATGGGGTCAGACCGGTAACCAGGAGATCTCCAATACCGCCCGCTATACCCTCTACAGCGCTGTCTATGGTGATGCCAACTTCGGTGGTAACAGCTATGGTACCTCCTACGATATTGAGGGTACCAACGGTGGCAAGCAGCTGCAGTCGGGATTCAAGCGGGTACAGATAGGCAACGATGACATCAAGTGGGAGACCACCACACAGACCAACATCGGTATCGACTTTGCCCTCTTCAACAACGCCTTCTACGGTAGCTTCGACTACTTCGACAAGCGCACCAAGGATATCCTGCTCTATATGGCCGGTATCGCTGCCATGGGTGAAGGCTCTTCCATGTGGATCAATGCCGGAGAGATGAAGAACAACGGTGTGGAACTCAATCTGGGTTACCGTGGCGAGGTGAGCGATTTCAGCTATGACATCACCGCCAACATCGGCACGTATCGGAACGAAATCACCAAACTGCCCGAAACCGTGGCTGCCAACGGTGACTTCGGTGGCAACGGTGTGAAGAGTGTCATCGGACACCCCATGGGTGCTCAGGTGGGCTACATCTTCGATGGCATCTTCAAGAGCCAGGAAGAGGTGGACAACCATGCCACCCAGCAGGGTGCAGGAGTAGGCCGCATGCGCTTCAAGGATCTCAATAAGGACGGAATGATTACCGAGGCCGACCAGGATTGGATCTACTCTCCCGTGCCCGACTTCTCCTACGGTATCAACCTCTACCTGCAGTACAAGAACTGGGACCTCACCATGTTCTGGCAGGGTGTGCAGGGTGTGGATGTCATCTCCGACCTGAAGAAAGAGACTGACCTCTGGGCCGGTGTGAATGTGGCCAACCTCAACAAGGGCGACCGTCTGCTCCAGGCATGGTCACCCGCCAATCCCAACTCCAACATCCCGGCACTCTCTACCTACAACAACAATAACGAGACTCGCGTGTCGAGCTACTATGTGGAGGATGGATCCTTCCTTAAGCTCCGCACCATCCAGCTGGGATTCAATGCCCCCAAGGCCTTTGCCCAGAAGCTCTTCATGGAGCGCCTGCGCCTCTATGTTTCGGCTCAGAACCTCCTGACCATCAAGAGCAAGAACTTCTCCGGAGTGGATCCCGAGAATGCCAACTTCGGCTATCCTATCCCGGTCAATGTAACCTTCGGTCTTAACGTAACATTCTAATTTGACAGATATGAAAAAGATATTCAACTACATAGTGGCTGCCTCTTTCGGTGTGATGGCAGCCGGATGCTCCGACTTTCTGGAGGATCAGGTGCCCCAAGGCACGCTCGATGAGAACCAGGTGAAGGATCCGTCACTGGTGGAGAATACCGTCATCTCGGCTTATGCCGGATTTACTCAGGGCGAGGACATCAACGGCTCCTTCTCGATGTGGAACTTCGATGTTCGTTCGGACGATGCCTACAAGGGAGGTAGCTCGGTCAACGATGGTGACGTCTTCCACCAACTGGAGGTGCAGAAGGGTGTGCTTACGACCAACTGGAACATCAGCGACATGTGGAACCGCCTCTATATCACCATCTCTCGTGTCAACTCAGCCATCAGCGTCCTGGAGAAGTGTGATGACTCCTTCGAGCTGAAGAACCAGCGTCTGGCCGAGATGAAGTTTCTCCGTGCCTACAGCCACTTCCTGCTGAAGCGTCTCTACAAGAATATCCCCTTCATCCTCAATGCCAACCTCTCTTATGATGAGTATGGCCAGCTCTCCAACACGGAGTATAGCAACGATGAGGGTTGGGCTGCCATTGCCCGTGAGCTGGAGGAGGCCTATGAGGTGCTGCCGGTGAAGCAGAGCGATAAGGGACGCCCCACCAAGGCTGCCTGTGCCGCTTTCCTCGCTAAGGTCTATCTCTACAAGGCTTACCGCCAGGATGATGCCAAGAGCAATCAGGTGACCAGCATCAACGAGGAGGACCTCAACAAGGTGATCCAATATTCTGACCCGAACATCTATACTGCCGGAGGTTATGGCCTGGAGGCTGACATCCACAACAACTTCCGTCCGGAGGAGCAGTACGAAAACGGATGCGAATCCATCTGGGCTATCCAGTACTCGCGCAACGATGGCTCTACCTATGGTAACCTCAACTGGTCCAACGGTCTTATCTGCCCCAACATTGCTGAGGTGACCGATGGCGGTTGCGACTTCTACAAACCTTCGCAGAACCTGGTCAATGCCTTCCGTACCGACAACAGCGGCCTGCCCCTGTTGGACAGCTTCAACCAGAAGGATTATGACATGGCCACCGACAATGCCGACCCTCGTCTCTTCCTTACCGTTGGCATCACCGGTCTGCCCTACATGTTCAACCCTGCCTTCATCATGGACCGCACCTCCAACTGGAGCCGCTCGGGTGGTCTTTACGGCTACTATGTCACCCTGAAGCAGAATGTCGATCCTGCCCTCATCGACCAGTACCTCATCAAGGGTTCCTTCTGGGCCACCAGCATGAACCGCATCGTCTTCCGCTATGCTGATGTGCTGCTGGAGCGTGCTGAGGCTTATGCTCAGCTGGGCAAGAGTGCCGAGGCCATTGCGCTGGTCAACCAGCTCCGCACCCGTGCGGCCGGAAGCACGCAGATGATCAGCAACTACCCCATGAAGTATGGCGTGAAGTTCTACTGCAAGAACTACTCGGGTAGCTTTGACAAGGAGAAGGCACTGCAGATTGTGAAGATGGAACGCCGTCTGGAGCTGGCCATGGAGTCGGAACGCTTCTTTGACCTGGTGCGCTGGGGCGAGGCAGCCGAAACGCTCAACAACTACTATGCTGTGGAGAAGAGCAAGTGTACTGTCTATGGTGAGGCTGAGTTTACCCCCAACAAGGGCGAGTATCTCCCCATACCCTTTGCGCAAGTGGCTGCTTCTAACGGCAACTATACCCAGAATATCGGCAACTGGTAATATTTTCAGCAAGCATACTGAAGAGAATCGTTCAGCAAATAAACTGAGGAAAAACTTTCAGCAAGACCCTGTAAAAACATTTTTAACAATATGAAAACATCAAGCAACAACATAACCGCCCTTTTCGCGCTCCTGCTGATGCTCTGCCTCGGGGCCTGTGACTCCGACAACGTCAGCAACCTGCAGCTCTCGGGCGACTGCACCATCGAGGTGCTCTCTCTCGACAATTACGAGGGTAAGGTGAACATGGCCACCCGTACGGTGACCGTCAACCTCCCGGAGACCTACAACACATCGGCCATGACCGTTACCGACCTGCAACTCTCTGAAGGAGCAGTTGCCAACCTGCAAAAGGGACAGACGATCTGCATGGAGGGTGTACAGAACATCCACGTAACCAACGGTGACCTCTTCCTCGACTGGATGCTGGTGGCCAAGCGCGATGAGGCCAAGATCTACAGCTTTGTAATCAACGACATCTATAACGGTATCATCGACCAGGAGAGCAAGAGCATCACCGTCTATGTACCGGGCGATGCCGACATCACCTCCTTAGTGCCCATCGTGGAGGTGAGCGAAGGAGCTATCTGCCAGCCGGCAAGTGGTGTGGCTCAGGACTTCAGTCAGCCGGTGGTCTATACCGTAACCAACGGCACTGCCTCAGCTCAATATACCGTCAACGTGATTGCCATCTCCAAGCCTAAGGCACTCTTCGTGGGCAATGCCTCGGCTATGAGCGAGTTGGATCCGGAAGCCAAGGAGGCCTGCTCATGGATGCTGGCCAACGTGGAACAGTCTCTTTACGCCTCTTTTGCCGACATCGAGGCTGAATCCATTGACCTCTCCGACTGTAAGGTCATCTGGTGGCACTTCCACTATGATGGTGGTGTGGATGGTCACGACCAGTTTGTAGCCAAGGCTCCCTATGCACTCAACGCCAAGAACCAGCTCCGCTCCTACTATGAGAATGGAGGTGCCTTCTTCCTCACCCGCTATGCTACCAACCTGCCTTCGTTCATCGGGGCTACAGGTGATGACGAGTGGACCACACCCAACAACTGCTGGGGTCAGAACGAAGAGGGAGCCGAGCTCTGCGGTGGTCCGTGGGACTTCAAGATCTACAGCGGTCAGTCGGGACATCCCCTCTGGCAGAATCTGGTGACGGGTGACGACCCCAATGCGGTCTATACCACCGATGCCGGTTACCACATCACCAACTCTACCGCCCAGTATCACATCGGTACTGACTGGGGCGACTATGGTGACCATGCTGCTTGGGTGAACCGTACGGGAGCTACCATCCTCGGTGTAGGTGGCGATGGTGCTGTAGTGGCTTGGGAATATCCCGCTGCCAATGGCAAGGGTGGCATCATCTGCATCGGTTCGGGATGTTACGACTGGTACTCCTACACCTTAGAGGCCGGCTATGTGGAGAAGTTCCACAAGAACATCGCCATCATCACCCGCAATGCTTTCAACCATCTGACGAAATAAATAATCTGCTCTGACCGCAAGTCAGAGCAGCTGAGAAACTTGAACAATTTTTACCCTGTGACGACAGCTTCACCCGAGTGAATATGATTCACCTGAAAGAGGAACCCTTGTCCGCGTGTATGGCATGTGTCTCGGTGAAGAAGATTCACCCGAGTGAAGCATAAAGGAGAATCGTCACGCAAAAAATCAAACATTCATGAAAACAATGATACTATCTACCCTTATGCTGTCGGCCCTTTCGCTGGCAGCTTGCAGCGAGGACCACTATGCCGGTGATCCCGCCAAGGAGTGGTCGGCTACTACCGAATCATTCAACTCTACCGAGGAGGCAGGCTACAACACCTACTGGAAGCCGGCTGTTGGTCGGGTGGGCGACCCCATGCCCTTCTATGATGCCAAGGCAGGCGAGTTCAAGGTGCTCTACCTCCAGGAGTTCGACAACAACGACAGGTGGTGCTATCACCCCATCTATGGAGTTTCTACTGTTGACGGAGCCACCTACCAGGGCATGGGCGAGGTACTCCCCACGGGCCAGAGCCAGAACGAGCTGGATGCTGCTCTCGGCACCGGATGCGCGGTCTATAACGAGAAGGATGGACTCTACTACATCTACTATACCGGCCATACCACACGCGAGGTGGTGATGCGTGCCACATCGCCCGACTTCAAGAGCTGGACGAAGGACAAGGCATGGATGATCGATGGTGCTGCTTATGGCTACTCAGCCACCGATTTCCGCGACCCGCAGGTGTTCCAGGATGAGAGCGGACTCTGGCACATGATTATCGCCAGCAACCTGAAGTTTGCTGAGTTCACCTCTGCCGACCTGCGCGACTGGACTTATGCCGGACAGTTCTCTTGCATGATTTGGGACCGCATGCTGGAGTGTCCCGACATCTTCAAGATGGGCGACTGGTGGTATATGATCTACAGCGAGGCCTACCGCAGCGACTGGAGCCGCAAGGTGAAGTACATGATGGCCTCTTCGCTTGATGAACTGAAGAAGTGCTTCAACGAGGGACCCAAATGGCCGAGCGATGATAAGGAGGGTGTGCTCGATACCCGTGCCTTCTATGCCGGAAAGAGTGCCTCCAACGGTACGGACCGCTTCATCTGGGGATGGACTCCCTATCGTACGGGTACCACGATTCACGACAAGAACATTGCCGTGGGTGCCGCGGGTGAACCCAACTGGTCGGGTGCGCTGGTTTGCCACAAGCTGGTGCAGCATGCCGATGGTACGCTGAGCGTGGGCGAGGTTCCTGCCATGGCGGCCAAGTACAACCAGCAGGCTGAGGTGAAGGTGATGGCCTCTGACAACTACAACGCAGGTGCCATCAATGGCGATGGCTATGTGCTCTACAACCGTTTGGGCTACCACAACCACATCTCCTTCACGCTCACCACGGCCGGTGAGGGCGACAAGTGGGGCGTCTCTTTCGTACGGGGTACGGATGCTGCCAAATACTACTCGATGGTGGTCAACCCCGAGTGGGAAAATGGACGCCGTAAGGTCAACTTCGAACAGGAAGGTGAAGAAGGCAAGGGCTTCATCGCAGGTGCCGATGGCTACATCTTCCCCCGTCCTGCCGACAATACGTATAAGGTGGATATCTATACCGACAATTCGGTAGTGGTGATGTACATCAATGGCGAATATGGCACTACACAGCGCATCTATGGCCTGCCCAAGAACTGCTGGTCTATCAACAGCTATGGAGGCAACGTAACCATCAGCGATGTTAAAGTCAGCCAGTATTAGTCAACAGATCATTGACAGTATGTGATCTGGTCAACTTGCTCACAGTTTGCTTGTTGGATATTCCGTTTGTCAACTTGCCAACTGTGAGCATGTTTTTATGACTGGTCTATTTGAACTATTGTATCACCCTAACCTATGTATATCATGAATAATCTTTCAGCCATGGTGAAGGCCTCGGCAATGCTTCTGACTATGCAGGCTTTCCCCCTGTTACTCCATGCACAGCCCTCGGCTTCACAGATACCTGCCGCTTCACAGATGCCTGTTGCTTCTCAGACAGCAGTTGCTTCACAGACAGCAGTTGCTTCACAGATGCCTGCCGCTTCTCAGACAGCAGTTGCTTCACAGGCAGCAGTTGCTTCTCAGACAGCAGTTGCTTCTCAGAGGACTGACCGGAGTATGGCGGTCCCCCAGTCGCAGGGGCAGTTGGTCATCACTCCGCAAGCTTATGAACAGACTATTATCACCCCCTCATCCCAAGGTCGTTACCTCTGGCTCCCCGTGCAGGATAGTGCTCCCGAGGGTAAGCTGCAGGTGATAGCCTCCAATGCCCTTCTGATGGAGAGCAATGTGCGCTTTGCCCGTGAGCAGGTGGACTACTATGTTGCCTTGGACCTCTCTCCCTATCTGGGAGTCCAGAATCTCCGCATTGCCGTACAGAACGTGCCCAGTGGCTCCATCTGCTTTTCCAAGCTGGCGCAGAACGATGATTTCCGTCATCAGCTTATCGATGAGAAGTATCGTCCTTCCTACCATCACACCTCACTCAGGGGATGGATGAACGACCCCAACGGCTTGTTCTATAAGGATGGCGTATGGCACCTCTACTACCAGTATAACCCCTACGGCTCCCTGTGGGGCAATCTGCATTGGGGACACTCCACCTCGCGCGATCTCCTCCATTGGGAGGCACAGCCTGAGGCGCTGGCTCCTGATGTCTGGGGATTGATGTTCAGCGGTTCGGCTGTAGTCGATTACGAGAACACCGCTGGCTTTGGTCACGGGGCTGTAGTGGCCCTCTACACCACCAGCCGTCCCACTCCGTTCGGAGGCGATGTACAGGCTCAGGCCATAGCCTACAGTACCGATGGAGGGCTCACTTTCCACAAGTACGAAGGCAATCCCGTGCTTACGGCTGAGGCCAAGGATTTCCGCGACCCCAAGGTGTTCTGGAATGAGGAGGCTGGCTTCTGGAACATGATTTTGGCGGCTGGTCAGGAGATGATGATATACTCATCGGCCAATCTTAAGGAGTGGAAGTTTGAGAGCCGCTTTGGTCGTGAGTATGGCAACCACGGTGGGTTGTGGGAGTGCCCCGACTTGGTGAAGATGCCCGTGGATGGCACAGATAAGGAGCAGTGGATGCTCATTTGCAACATCAACCCTGGCGGCCCCTTTGGTGGTAGTGCCACCCAGTACTTCATCGGCTCCTTCGATGGCCATCGTTTTGTCTGTGAGTCGGCTCCCGAGGTGACCAAGTGGATGGACCACGGCATGGATCACTATGCCACGGTAACCTTCTCCAACGCTCCCGATCAGCGCAAGGTGGCCATAGCATGGATGAGCAACTGGCTCTATGCCAACCAAGTGCCCACCAAGCAGTTCCGCTCGGCCAACAGCATTGCCCGCGACTTGGGCCTCTTCGAATACAAGGGTGAGACCTACTGCAGCGTACGCCCGGCCAAGGAGATGGAGTCCGCCCGTGGAGAGCAGCTCGCCTCCCCGTCAGCCTCCTGCGAAATCCTCCTCACCCTCAGCGGTGAAGCCGAGATCGTGCTGAGCAACGAAGCCGGCGAAGAGGTCGTGATGCGCTACAGTCCCAAGGAGGAGCAGTTCGTCATGGACCGCCGTCAGAGCGGAGAGGTATCCTTCAGCCCCTCATTTGCAGCCGTCACCACCGCACCCACCTACGGCCGTCTCAAGCAGTTGCGCCTCTTCGTGGACCGCAGCAGCATCGAAGCCTTTGATGCCAACGGACGCATGGCGATGACCAATCTGGTCTTCCCCTCGCAACCCTACAACAAACTGACCATCAAAGGTAGAGCCAAGGCGAAAATCTATGCCATCGGGAAGTGAACTTTCAGAGGTGAGTGAAAGCGCTCTCATTTGTGCTCCCCCTGAGTATTCCTTTGGGAAGATACTTCGTCTTAATGAGTCCACTTGTTTAAAGTGGGCTCATTTTTTTGATTTGGCGCCAGACTCCCGATACTCCTGCGGCGTGAGCCCGAGGTGGGCCTTGACAAACTGGCATAAGAAGGAGAAGTTGCCGAAATTGTACTTGATGGCCAGTTGCCCGATGGGGATATCGGTCAGTTTCAAAAGAAGACATCTCTCAGGGGGGGAGGCTGTCCGAGAACTGAATATCCCCCTTCAGAAATCTTACAATCTGTAAGTTTTATCTGATGATTCTTTCCTTTCAAGAGACTGCAATGTCCCTTATTTTAGGGAAAACTTCAAATCAACAGAGGAAGCTTATGATTTGAAAGGTAAGAACCCCATAAAAGGGAGTTCTCGGACAGCCTGGGGGGTGCAGCGGTTGGAGGGGGAAATAGCAGGCTCAAGGACATCAGCTGCAACAAGAACAATCCCCCAGCGTGAACCATTCCCACTCCCCCGTTGTTTATAGGATGAGGTTCGTCAGATGAAGAGTTGTCAGTAGCCAATTGTAAATTGGAAAACCTCGTCAACTCAATTCTAAATTCTAAATTGTAAATTGAAGGAGGATTTTACGTATGAAAAGCATGAGGATGAGTCAGTTGGCTCTTGGATTATGGATGAGTGTGATGACCGCTTTGCCGGCATGGGCCTGCACAGGTATAGCCTTGAAGGCCAAGGATGGAAGTGTAGTACAAGGTCGGACGATAGAGTGGGCCAGAGGCGAGTTGCCGAGCTATGCAGTAGTGATACCCCGCGGCCATCGGTTATCGTTGCTACTGCCAGACGGAACCCAAGGAGCCACCCTCACCACCCGATGGGGAGCGGTAGGACTGGCAGTACAGCGGACCGAGTTTATTGCCGAAGGCATCAACGAAGCCGGACTCTCCGTGGGACTCTTCTTCTTTCCCCGCTATGGCAGTTACGAATCCTATCACCCCTCGCGTAAACTGCATACCGTGGGTGACTTGCAGCTTACAGCATGGATGTTGACCCAATGCGCCTCCATCGATGAGGTGAAGCAGAAACTCTCCAAAATTCATGTGGTGGGACTGGCCGAAGGGTCGGTCATCCATTGGCGGTTGGCCGATGACCAGGGGCGTCAGGAGGTGCTGGAGATAGTCGATGGCAAGCCCCAATGGTTCACCAATCCAGTCGGGGTACTGGCCAACGGCCCCGGGTTCCAATGGCACCTGACCAACCTCAACAACTACGTCAACCTCTACCCTGGCGATGCCCCATCCGGCCAGGTAGGCCACTGCGCCGTCAGTCCCATCAGCGGCAGCTCCGGCATGTTAGGCCTGCCCGGAGACATGACCTCCCCCAGTCGTTTTGTCCGTGCAGCCATGCTTCGCCATACCGCCCCCATGCAGCCCGATGGGTGGAGCACCGTAGCCCTCTGTTTCCATCTGCTCAACAGCTTCGATGTGCCCATAGGCATTGAGCATCCCCTGCACGAGAGTCCCGACCTGCTGAGTGCCACCCAGTGGACCACCGTCATAGACCTGACAGCCCGTAGAGTCTATTACCGCACGGCCCACAACTCCGCCATCCGCTGCATCGATCTTGGGGAGATTGATTTCGGCCGTGTGTCCTATCAGAGCCGTCCGTTGGATAAGCCTTGCTGCCCTGTGGTGGAGACGGTCAAATGGTGAGGGGTGCCGAAAAAAAAACTGTGAACTGTGGAAACTGTGGAATTTTTGCCCCATTTCCGCAGTCAAAGCAGTTGCTCACCCCATTTTTCTGATGCTTCCCGTGCAAAATCTCGCAAATATTACCTATCTTCGCGCAAAGATAGTGCAAGGCGAGTGCAAAATCAACAAGCTTGCTTGGTTGTTTTGCTGAGCCGCAGCCTATCTTATGCAAAGATAATGCAAATCGAGTGCAAAATCAACAAGCTTGCTTGGTTGTTTTTGCCGAGATGCAGCTTATCTTATACAAAGATAGCGTGTGGTGACCCTTCGTTCGGTCGTTATATCGTAGATAGCGATTTCGTTCGGACGCGATTTCATGCAGTCGTGATATCGCTCGGTCATCGTATGTATGTAGAGTTTGATGTTGAAACGTA
>CAMGIP010000074.1 GCA_946056155.1 uncultured Mediterranea sp.
TCTTCCCTGCGGATGAGGCTTTTCTTCGTCCTTGCGGGACATTTTTCTTTGCTTCTCAGCCGCAGCTCTGATAGGCAGAATAGTGTTGTAAAGGTAGGAAAAAGGTGGTTCCGAAGTACCGTTAGCCAGTTGAAGCGACAGATTAGACCCGTGAATGGATATAAATGGGAATTGAATGGAGTGGTGAGGTTGGGGCGAATAAAAACAAATAGCCCGGAGGGGCTACCTCCGGGCTATACCTGTTGCATTTGCTATTATATCATTCAGAAGACATAGTGCCTTGCCTCTTGAGCTGTAGCAAATTGGTTAGCGAGGGTGTCTGCTCATCAGAACGGGGTGATGAGGAAGCTGAAGCTGCGGTCCTTGTAGGGCAATAGATACTCAGGGCGAGCAGTACGGCTCCAGCTGTCTTCACAGCCCAGGCCCATCTGCACCAGGTCGATGCAGAACTGCGTGAGATTCTCCTCGTCCAGCTCACCGCTGTGGCGGTTACACTTCTGCCACCCCTCGTCCAGATTGTCGATGGAGTAGTGGAGGGCAGAGGCAGAGAATGGCTTTTCAGCTACGAAGCGCAGACCATGACCGCTGATATCCTGAATCTTCCACCAGCGGATATCGGTCTTGGTACCTGTCTCCTGCGGGCGGATATAGGGGTAGAACTGTTCGGCTACGGTTTGGTTGTAGATAGCTATATCGGCAGCCTCCTTACGGTCTGCATAATTCTCCACCGGTCCGCGGCCGTAATAGCTGATGCGGTCAAAGCTGCGTGGCATCTCCATCTTCATGCCGAATCGGAAGATGTTGGACACCTTAGCTTTGGCATCGGTAGTCATTCGCTGAGTCACCTTCACGGCCCCTTGACCATTGATTTCGTAGGTCATATCCAGCTTGGCCGATACCTCCGGCATTTCGTAGGAAGCCGTGACGGTCACCTTACCCTCAGCCACCTCATAGTTGAGCGACTTGAGGTTGTATTTGGGAGCTTTCCAAGCGGCATATTTTTGTTGCAGGCGGGCACCGAAGTCATTGTCCGTGGGGGCACGCCAGAAGTTGGGCTTCAGGGCCGACTCCTCCTGAATGTAGCTCTTGCCCAAAGCTTGGTAGTTGCTGAGCCAACCGGTGGACTTGTTGAACTCGATGCGGAAGTTGTCTCCCTCCACCACCATACGGTAGGCTTCGCGATGGTCAGTCACCCGGATGGGAGCCACCTGACGGTCTCCTGTGAGGGCCACGGGCAGTTCCAGAGCCGGTGCCTGATAGGGATCCAGCGTGAGCTGCTGACGGGCTACGGCAAACCCTGCGGGGAGCAGCTGCTCCTGATGTTTGAGGCGGTAAGCCAGGTTAAGCAGCCATTCGCCCTCCTCCGAGCGGGGCATCAGAGGCAGACAGAGCTTGGCCGTCTCTCCCGGAGCCACCTTCAGATTCTCCACACGTCCGTTCTGTTTTACGATGCCGTTGCAGGTGAGTTCCCAAGCCAGTTCATAGGCTGAGAGGTCGCGGAAGAAATTCTCGTTGTAGATGGCAATCTCCCCTTTGTTCAGGTCACTGGCAGTAGTGTGTATGCTCTGATAGACACGCTGCACCTCGTAGGCATGAGGATTGGGGATGCGGTCAGGGCTGATAAGTCCGTTGTTGCAGAAGTTCTCGTCCGAGGGGTCAGTCGTGTTGAAGTCACCCCCATACGCATAGATGGTACGGCCATTCTTGCCTGTCCAGCGGATAGACTGGTCAACAAAGTCCCAAATGAAACCACCCTGCAGGTTAGGGTAGCGGCGGTAGATATCCCAGTACTCGCGGAATCCCCCTTCGGAGTTACCCATAGCATGAGCATATTCGCACTGGATGAGCGGTTTGGTCTGACTCTTGTCCTTGCCATATTTCTCACAGTTGCTATAGCCGAGATACATGGGGCAGTAGATGTCCGACTTTCCCTCACGTCCAGCCTGTTCGTACTGCACGGCACGGCTTGTATCCTCAGCCTTGATCCAGTCGTAGGCAGCCTCGAAGTTAGGTCCATATCCAGCCTCGTTACCCAGCGACCAGAAGATGATGCTCGGATGGTTGTAGCCACGCTGCACGTTGCGCTGGTTGCGTTCCAGATGAGCCTTGGCATAGATGGGGTTCTTGGCCAAAGTCTCAGGGCCATAGCCCATACCGTGGCTTTCGATGTTGGCTTCAGCCACCAGGTAGAGTCCATATTCATCGCAGAGGTCGTACCAGAGGTTGTCATCCGGATAGTGACAAGTGCGTACCGCATTGATATTGAGCTCCTTCATGATGCGTATATCCTCAATCATCCGTTCACGCGATACGACATATCCCCCATCGGGATCCAGTTCGTGGCGGTCGGCACCCTTGAAGAGAACCGCCTTGCCGTTGACCAGAATCTGTCCCTTGGTCAGTTCTATCTTGCGGAATCCCACCTTGATGGGGATGACTTCGGAGTTGCCCTCCATGGTGGCAGTCAGCGTGTAGAGGTAGGGTGATTCAGCACTCCATTGGTGCGGAGCCTTCACCTCCATGACCGTTTCAGCCGAAGTGGTAGCGGTCTCGGCCACCACCTTACCCTCAGCATCAGTCAGTGTGAGGTTGACTTTACCTTTCCCCTTGCGGGTGAGTTCCACCTTGAGTGAGCCGTCGCAATAGTTGGCGTCCAAGTCAGGTGTGAGGCGGATATCCTCGATGCGTTGTTTGTGGCGTGCATAGAGGTAGCAGCTGCGGCCCACGCCGCTCAGGCGGAAGAAGTCCTGGTCCTCCAGGTAGGAGCCGTCGCACCAGCGGAAGGTCTGGAAGGCGATGAGGTTCTTCTGTCCCACCTTAAGGTAGGGGGTGAGGTTGAATTCAGCCTCCAGTTTGCTGTCCTCGCTATAGCCCACGAAGCGTCCGTTGACCCAGAGGTAGATGTTAGAGGTCACCGAGCCGAAGTGAGCCACGATATCCTTTCCCTGCCAGGAGGCAGGCACAACGATTTCGCGTCGGTAGGAGCCCACATGGTTCTCCTCCACCGGCACATAGGGAGGATTGTTGGTAATTTTGGTGCGCCAGGCATAGCCCACGTTCAGGTACATAGGGTCACCGTAGCCATTGAGTTCCCAGATGCCGGGAACCTGCATCTGGTCCCATCCGCGGTCGTTGAAGTCAGTGCGGTAGAAATCAGTAGGCCGTGCATCGGCATTCTTTACCCAGTTGAATTTCCAGGTGCCGTCCAGTGAGAGGTAGTTTTCCGACTGTTTCTTACACCCCTTGGCTGCTGCTTCGGCCGATTCGAAGGCGAAGTAGTTGGTGTGCATGGGGGCACGGTTGATGGCATTGGTTTCAGCGTCTTGCCACTCCTTGAAAGTTTGTGCAAAGGACAGGGTCGAGGCCATGGCCAATGCGATGGTGATGAGTTTTCTCTTCATGGTTAATTATGTTAGATCACAGAAAATGTTTTTCAGGTTCTATTTTACGATGGGGTACGTTATCTGGTACCGCTTTTAGTACAAATGAAGGCTACCCTTATAACGGCCGATCGTTCTGTTAGTCGCAAAACCTTAGTATATTTTAATCAACAAAAGACTATGTTTTAAATTCCGTTAACAAGTTGAAGGTTTATGCTTCCTCTTCGGGAAGGGGTGTTGCAGGCTCATTCTGTTGGGGATGCAGTTTCAGTTCCTCCTCCACTCGGTTGGTGAGGTCGATAAACTCCTGTACAGAGAGCTGTTCTGGCCTTCTGTTGAAGATAGGATCCTGCAGGAGAGGCGACTCCTTGCCAAGTATCGGTTTGATGGAGTTGCGAAGCGTTTTTCTCCGTTGGTTGAAGGTCGTCTTCACCACCTGCTTGAAGAGCCGTTCGTCACATCCGAGTGCAGTGGTGCTGTTGCGTGTCATGCGTATGACAGCACTCTTCACCTTTGGAGGCGGATTGAAGACATGCTCATGGACCGTGAAGAGGTATTCCACTTCATACCAGGCCTGTATGAGTACACTCAGTATGCCGTATGTCTTGCTTCCCGGGGCAGCCGCCATACGTTCGGCCACCTCCTTTTGAATCATGCCCGTGCAGCAGGGAATCAGCTCCTTGCAGTCGAGCATCTTGAAGAAGATCTGTGAGGAGATGTTATAGGGATAGTTGCCAGTGAGCACGAAGGAGCGTCCGTCGAAGAGCTGTCGGAGGTCCATCTTGAGAAAATCGGCCTCGATGACGTTGTTCGCCAGTGCCGGAAAGGCCTGGTGGAGATAGGCTACAGACTCGAAGTCGAGCTCCACCACCTTCACCTCACGTCCCTTGGGCAGCAGGAACTGGGTCAGTACCCCCATGCCAGGACCCACCTCCAAAATAGGAAGTTCCGGGCAAGCATCTACGGTATCTGCTATGGCTTGGGCCACCTGCAAATCCTTGAGGAAGTGCTGTCCGAGGAACTTTTTAGGCTTTACTGTTCGTATCATATCAACTTATTTGCTACTTTTGCGGTGCGAATATAGCATTTTTCTGCCGAAGTATGGTAATATTGTCCCTAAGAATGACTTTTTTTATGATTCAAAGGAGATAGTATCATGGGGAAGGGCAAAGCATATCGGGGAAAATCGGAGATAAAGATAAAAAGGTGCAGGGAGGGGAGTGAAAAGAAAAGAACCAAAAAAAGAAAAAAGAGCGTGATACAAAAGATATTGAAAGTGCTGCTCCCCATACTGTTGGGAGCCTTTGTCCTCTATTGGGTCTATCGCGATTTTGACTTTGTCCGTGTGGGCGAGTTGCTAAGCGAAGAGGTAAAGTGGGGTTGGATGGTGCTCTCCCTGCTGGCCGGGGTGTGGAGTCACCTGTTTCGCGGGTGGCGGTGGAAGCAGACCCTTGATCCCTTAGGCGTCGAGCCTCGGAAAGGAACCTGCGTGGATGCCATTTTCCTCTCCTATGCCAGTAGTCTGCTTTTGCCCAGGGTAGGGGAGGTGACCCGTTGTGGAGTGCTCTCCCGGTACGATGGCGTACCCTTTGCCCAGTCGCTCGGCACGGTCGTGACGGAGCGGTTGATCGACACCCTCTGCATTCTGCTCATCACCCTCTTCACCTTCGTGGCCCAGATGCCCGTCTTCCTCCGCTTCTTTCAAGAGACAGGCACGAAGATACCCTCGCTGGTTCATCTGGTCAGTTCCCCTTGGTTCTATGTCGCATTAGGTTGTGTGATAGGTGTGCTGGTGCTGCTCTACTACCTGTTGCGCATGCTCTCCTTCTTTGAGCGAGTCAAGGGGGTGGCCCTAGACATCTGGCAAGGCATAGGTTCGCTCCGCAAGTTACATAATCTGCCGCTGTTCCTGAGCTATACGTTAGCCATTTGGGTATGCTACTACCTTCACTTCTACTTCACCTTTTTCTGTTTCGGGTTCACGGAGCAGCTTTCACCCTTGGCCGGCCTGGTAATGTTTGTGGGAGGCACTTTTGCCGTGCTGGTGCCCACGCCCAACGGGGCCGGTCCGTGGCATTTTGCCGTCATCACCATGATGATGCTCTATGGCGTGTCGGCTGACGATGCCTCCCTCTTTGCGCTGGTGGTACATGCCATCCAGACCCTTTTGGTCATCCTTCTCGGTTTCTGGGGCTGGCTGCATCTGAGTTTTTTCCATCGCCCCGCTATGTCGTGATTTCCCCTGCCAGAGGAGTCATCATCAGCCGTCGCACCTCGGCGGGCGAATAGTGGTGTCCCAGGAGAAACATCAGTTTGGTGACGGCCGCTTCCATCGTGCTGTCATATCCGCTTATCACACCCGCCTGCTTCAGGCGGTATCCCGTCTCGTACCGTTCCATCTCCACGGTGCCAGCGCTGCATTGGGTCACGTTGACGATTACGATGCCGCGCGAGGTGGCATCGGCCATGGCCTGCAGAAACCAGGGCTTGCTGGGTGCATTGCCCGAACCGAAAGTCTCGAGCACCACAGCCTTCAGTCCCGGAATGTGCAGTACAGCCTCCACCACATTCTCCCCTATGCCGGGAAAGAGCTTCAGTACGGCAACGTTGGTGTCCAGCAGCAGGTGAGGGGTGAGCTTCACCCCTGGACTAGCCTGATGAATCTGGGGGAGACTGTACTTGATGTGGATGCCTGCCGATGCCAGGGAGGGGTAGTTGAACGAGCGGAAGGCGTTGAAGTCCTCGGCATTGATTTTCGTGGTGCGGTTGCCCCTCATCAGCTGGTTCTCGAAGAAGACACACACCTCGGGCACCAGGGGACTACCGTCCTCGCGGGTGGCAGCCGCTATCTCTATGCTGGTGAGCAGATTCTCCTTTCCGTCGGTGCGGAGCACGCCGATGGGCAGCTGGGACCCTGTGAGGATGACTGGCTTGTTGATGCCCTCCAGCATGAAGCTCAGAGCCGAGGCGGTAAAGGCCATCGTATCCGTGCCGTGGAGGATGACAAAGCCGGTATAGCGGTCATAATGCCGGCTGATGACCTTCACCATACGCTGCCACCCCTCCGTGTCCATGTCGGACGAGTCGATGGGCGGGTCAAAGGGGCAGGTGTCGATGCGGAAACTGAACCGCTCCAGCTCAGGCACATGTTTCTTCAGCTGCTCCAGATTGAAGTTTTCCAAGGCACCGGTCTCCGGATTCTCCATCATACCGATGGTGCCTCCTGTATAGATTAGCAAAACGGAAGTTTTTGATGGGGTCATACTTGATTTATTGGGTTGATTTCCGCGCAAAGATAGTGAAATATTCCGAATTTATTATCATTTTGTTATTCTTATGCTGTTTTTTTGAGGGAATACCATCTCTTTTCAGCGAAAAGGAGGAGGAAATCGGGGAGTGGGCAGAGGAGTGTAGAAAGGCATTTGGTCATCATTTTGGGGAGAAATCTGCATTTTAATCAGAAAAAAATGGCGAAAAGTGATACAATGAAAAGAATAATTCGTACTTTTGCGGCAATTATTTCTATATCATACCAGTAAATGTTAGTAAACACGATGAAGAGATACTATCTGTATTACCTCACGCTGACATCGACCTACGTCGGTACCACCACTACCCCTCGGGGGTAGGGATAGTGTTTTGTGTTTCTACGTGAATCACTCTTTTTATATTTTTTCTTCACCCGGATAGGGTATTTTGTCTGCCTGTCGTTTGTCCGCCCGTAGTCTATGGTGCCTATATATAAATAGGTATAGCTTGTGAGGGCCAAAGCGGGAGGTGAAGTATCAACCTTTTGTCAACAATAAAACAGTATCGATAACGTATGAAAGTAATGAAGTTTGGCGGAACCTCGGTAGGTTCTGTAAAGAGTATCCTCAATGTGAAAAAAATAGTGGAGTCGGTCGAAGAACCGGTGATTGTGGTGGTTTCTGCATTGGGCGGTATCACGGACAAACTGATCAATACCTCCAAGATGGCGGCAGCAGGCAATGCCAACTATGAAACGGAGTATCGCGAAATTGTCCGTCGTCATGAGGAGATGATTCGCGAAGTGATTCCCGAAGGAGAGGCACGCAAGAGCCTGCAACATCAGGTGAGCGGACTGCTCAACGAACTCAAGGATATCTTCCAGGGTATATACCTCATCAAGGACCTCTCGCCCAAGACGAGCGATATGATCGTGAGCTATGGCGAACGGCTCTCCAGCATCATCGCGGCTGAGCTGACCAACGCCACCTGGTTTGATTCGCGTGACTTTATCAAGACCGAGCAGAAACACAACAAGCACGTGCTGGATACGGAGCTGACCAACCGCCTCGTGTGCGAGACCTTCAGCAAACTGCCCCAGCGCTCGCTCATCCCCGGATTTATCTCTACGGACAAGAATACGGGCAATGTCACCAACCTGGGACGTGGCGGCAGCGACTATACCGCAGCCATCGTAGCAGCAGCCTTGAATGCCGACAGCCTCGAAATCTGGACCGATGTCGATGGCTTCATGACGGCCGACCCCCGCGTGATATCCACCGCCTACACCATCAACGAACTGAGCTATGTGGAGGCCACCGAACTCTGCAACTTTGGCGCCAAGGTAGTCTATCCGCCCACCATCTACCCCGTATGTCACAAGAATATCCCCATCCTCATCAAGAATACCTTCAACCCCGAAGCACCCGGCACCATCATCAAGCAGGAGGTGAGCACCCCTCAGAGCAAAGCCATCAAGGGCATCTCCAGCATCAACGACACGAGCCTGATTACGGTTCAGGGCCTCGGCATGGTGGGTGTGATCGGAGTCAACTACCGTATCTTCAAGGCGCTGGCCAAGAACGGCATCAGCGTGTTCCTGGTATCGCAGGCTTCATCAGAAAATTCCACCTCTATCGGTGTGCGTAATGCGGATGCTGACCTGGCCTGTGAGGTGCTGTCGGAGGAGTTTGTCAAGGAGATTGAAATGGGTGAGATTTCGCCCATCCAGGCGGAGAAGAACCTGGCTACGGTGGCCATTGTAGGGGAGAACATGAAGCATACCCCCGGCATCGCCGGCAAACTGTTCGGCACCTTGGGGCGCAATGGCATCAATGTCATAGCCTGCGCTCAGGGTGCATCGGAGACCAATATCTCTTTTGTGGTAGATAGCCGCTGGCTCCGCAAGTCACTCAACGTTATCCACGACTCTTTCTTCCTCTCGGAATATCAGGTGCTCAACCTCTTCATCTGCGGTATCGGTACGGTGGGAGGCAGCCTGATCGAGCAGATCCACAGCCAACGCCAGAAGCTGATGCAGGAAAACGGACTGCAGCTCAATGTGGTGGGCATTGCCGATGCACACAAGACGCTCTTCGACCGCGAGGGTATCGACCTCTCCTGCTATCAGAAGACGCTGGAAGAGAAGGGTGAACCCGGTTCGGTGGAGAAGCTGAAGGAGGGCATCATCAAGATGAACATCTTCAATTCGGTCTTCGTGGATTGCACGGCCAGCCCGCAGGTGGCCTCTATCTATCAGGAACTGCTGTTGCACAACGTATCTGTAGTGGCTGCCAACAAGATTGCGGCTTCGAGTGCCTATGAAAACTACCGTATGCTCAAGCAGACTGCACGCCAGCGTGGGGTGAAGTATCTCTTCGAGACCAACGTGGGTGCCGGACTGCCCATCATCAATACCATCAACGACCTGATACACAGTGGCGACAAGATTCTGAAGATCGAGGCCGTGCTGAGTGGCACACTCAACTTCATCTTCAACCGCATCAGTGCCGATGTGCCCTTCAGCCGCACCATACGCATGGCACAGGAGGAGCGCTACAGCGAACCCGACCCGCGCATCGACCTCAGCGGAAAGGATGTCATCCGCAAGCTGGTGATCCTGGCTCGCGAAGCCGGTTACCAGATTGAGCAGGAGGATGTGGAGAAGAATCTCTTCATGCCGGACGACTTCTTCGAAGGCTCGTTGGAGGAGTTCTGGGACAAGGTACCCTCTTTGGATGCAGACTTTGAGGAGCGTCGCCAGAAGCTGGAGGCCGAGAACAAGCATTGGCGCTTTGTGGCCCGGCTGGAGAACGGCAAAGCCTCGGTAGGACTGATGGAGGTGGGCCGTGAGCACCCCTTCTACAACCTCGAGGGCAGCAACAACATCATCCTGCTGACCACCGAACGCTACAAGACCTACCCGATGATGATCCAAGGCTATGGAGCAGGAGCCGGAGTCACGGCAGCCGGTGTCTTTGCTGACATCATGAGTATAGCCAATGTGTGATAATGAAACAATCTGTGGAACAAAACAATCATTGCAGGTACAAATGAAAGCTAAACATATTATTATATTGGGCGACGGCATGGCCGACTGGAGCGTGCCTTCCCTGGGTAACAAGACCCTGTTGCAGGCGGCACATACGCCATACATGGATTTGCTGGCCCGTCAGGGTCGCAACGGACGGCTCATGACAGTAGCTCCGGGATTCCATCCCGGTAGCGAAGTAGCCAACATGTCGGTTCTCGGCTACGACCTCCCTACCGTCTATGAAGGACGTGGGGCACTGGAGGCGGCCAGCATAGGTATCGACCTGCAGCCGGGTGATATGGCCATGCGGTGCAACATCATCTGCATCGAGGGCGACCACATCAAGAACCATTCGGCCGGGCATATCACCACAGCCGAAGCCGATGTGCTGGTGCAGTATCTTCAGGAGCAGCTAGGCAACGAACGCATCCACTTCTACACCGGGGTACAGTACCGCCATCTGCTGGTCATCAAAGGAGGCAACAAGCATATCGCTTGCACCCCTCCGCACGATGTACCCCTCAAACCTTTCCGACCCCTGCTGGTGAAGCCGGAAATAGAGGAGGAGAGTGCCGCTGCCGGAAATGCTTCGGGTGCTGCTGAGGGCTCTGCTGCCGGAAATGACGCGGGTGCTTCTGTTGTGGGAAATTCTGCCGGAAATGACGCGGGTGAAATGATGACGGCTCAGGAGACGGCGGACCTGATTAACGACCTGATTCTGCGTTCGCAGGAACTGTTGAGTCAGCACCCCATCAACCTCAAGCGCATGGCAGAGGGCAAGGATCCGGCCAACAGCATCTGGCCTTGGAGCCCCGGCTACCGTCCGCAGATGAAGCCCTTCTCCGCCCGCTATCCGCAGGTGGAGCGGGGAGCGGTCATCTCGGCTGTGGACCTGATCAACGGTATCGGCTACTATGCCGGCCTGAGACGCATCCCGGTGGAGGGTGCCACAGGCCTGTACGACACCAACTACGAGAACAAGGTGGCAGCAGTCCTTGAGGCTTTGCGTCAGGACGACTTTGTCTATCTGCACATCGAAGCCAGCGATGAGGCGGGTCATGAGGGCAATGTGCCGCTCAAGATCAAGACCATCGAAAACCTCGACAGCCGTGCCGTGGGACCGATTTACGAAGAGGTGAAGCATTGGGATGTTCCCGTATCTATCGCCGTACTTCCCGACCACCCCACACCTTGCGAGCTCCGTACCCATACGGCCGAACCGGTTCCCTTCTTGATCTGGTATCCAGGTATTGAACCTGACGAGGTGCAGACCTTTGATGAGGTGGCCGCCTGCAACGGCAGCTACGGATTGCTCAAGGAGGACCAGTTTATCGAGGAGTTCATGAAGTGATTTCTTCGGACAACCGTTGTCACGGGTCAGCATCGCTCTGGCTTGTCAAATTTTGATAAGTGTTTGTCAGCTGTGGAGGGATGACTCGTGAACTTAAAGCAAGTCAATCGCTTGCGCAACTTGAATAGAAAAAACAAAAAAATAGAATACCGATATGCAGTACTACAGTACACAGAAACAGGCCCCCGAGGCCACCCTTGAAGAAGCGGTGGTGAAAGGGCTGGCCGCAGACAAGGGGCTCTTCATGCCTCGAACCATCAACTCCTTGCCCCCTTCGTTCTTTGAAGGGATGGCCTCGCTCTCTTTTCAGGAGATAGCCTATCGGGTGGCCGATGCCTTCTTCGGCGAGGATGTGCCTGCCGATACCTTGAAGCAGATAGTCTATGATACGCTCAGCTTCGATGTCCCTCTGGTACCCGTGACCGACCGTATCTATTCGCTCGAACTTTTCCATGGCCCCACCTTGGCCTTCAAGGATGTGGGCGGACGCTTCATGGCACGCCTGCTTGGCTACTTCATCCGCAAGGAGGGGAAGAAGCAGGTCAATGTCCTGGTAGCTACCTCCGGCGATACGGGCAGTGCCGTGGCCAACGGATTCCTCGGCGTGGAGGGCATTCACGTCTATGTGCTCTATCCCAAGGGCAAGGTGAGCGAGATTCAAGAGAAGCAGTTCACGACTTTGGGACAGAACATTACGGCATTGGAGGTGGACGGAACCTTCGATGACTGTCAGGCTTTGGTGAAGTCGGCCTTCATGGATGAGGAGCTGAACCGCCACATGCAGCTCACGAGTGCCAACTCCATCAATGTGGCTCGCTTCCTGCCCCAGGCCTTCTACTATTTCTATGCGTATGCCCAGCTGCAGCGTCAGCAGCCCGGAGTGCGTCCGGTGGTGTGTGTGCCGAGCGGAAATTTCGGCAATATCACAGCCGGTCTGTTCGGCAAGGTGATGGGATTGCCTATTCGTCGGTTTATCGCCGCCAACAACCGCAACGACATCTTCTACCAGTATCTGCAGACGGGTGAGTATAATCCTCGTCCCAGTGTGGCCACTATTGCCAATGCCATGGATGTGGGCAATCCGAGCAACTTTGCCCGTGTGCTTGACCTCTACGGACATAGTCATGAGGCCATCAAGGCTGAGGTGAGTGGAGCCACCTATACCGATGCACAGATAGCCGAGACCATGCGCAACACGTGGGCACAGCACCATTATCTGTTGGATCCTCACGGAGCCTGTGGGTTCCGAGCTCTGGCCGAGGGGTTGGCGCAGGATGAGGTGGGCATATTCTTGGAAACGGCCCATCCTGCCAAGTTCAAGGATACGGTGGAGCAGATTATCGGTGAGCCGGTCGTTATTCCCGAGAAACTCCAGGCCTTTATGCGGGGAACGAAACAGAGTATCCCCATGACCAAGGAGTTTGCTGACTTCAAGGCCTATCTGATGAAGGAGTAAAGTTGCACTACATACAGGACTCTATCTTGGGGTTCAAGAGATACTCGCTCTGTTCAGGCAGTTTCTCCTGTCTCCAGGATAGAGTCCGTTTGTTTTGTACTTTCCATTTCTTTG